>CAMHER010000169.1 GCA_946184215.1 uncultured Clostridia bacterium
AGGATGCCGTCGGCAAAGCCGGAGATCGTGGTCATCGGCGTGCGCAGCTCGTGGGAGATGTTGGCGATAAACTCACTGCGCCGCGCCTCGGCCTTTTCCAGCGAGTCGGCCATCTTGTTGAACGATTCGATCAGCGCTCCCATCTCGTCGGTGGGATCCTCCACCTGCTTGACGCGAACCGAGAAGTCCCCCCGCGCGAATTTGCGGGACGCCGCCGCCATTTCGTCCAGCGGCCGGGCCATGCGCTTGGAATAAAACAGGCTGATAACCAGCGCGATCGCAAACACGCCGATCGCCACCAGCGCCGCCACGCCCAGGAAGGTCTCCCAGGCGCCGAACATATTGGCCGAGGCGCTTGTAACGAAGGCATAGCCGATCACGGCGCCCTCCTTGTCCCGTACGCCCTGGGCCACGACATAGCGCTTTTCATCGTACAGCGAGCCCAGCGTCGAAACCTGGCGCAGCCTGCTCTCCTGGCTGAGGAGAGCCGTCACGCTCTCCGGCAGTTTTTTGCCGATGTGGTCGCACATCGGGCGCTTGTCGGAGCAGCAGACGATTTCGCCGTTCTCGTCGGTGATAAAGATGTGGTTGCCCGTACTGTTGGCAATGGAGCTGAGGCTGATGCTCAGCGACCAGGAGTGGAGGCTGTCATAGTCCGCCACCGCCGAGGCCAGACGGCACACCTCCTGCGCGCTTGACTCCATCGTCGTCTGATAGTCGTTGATGACGTAGCTTCGCGCGATGCCGATGAAAGAGATCGTCGTCAGCAGGAAGCTGACCGTGACGAGCGTGGCCGTTGCGACAAAGTTTCTCAGATAGACGCTTTTCACGGCTCTTTACTCGGTCACTTCAAACTTATAGCCCACGCCCCAGACGGTTTTGAGGCACCACTTGTCGGAAACGCCCTCCAGCTTTTCCCGCAGACGCTTGATGTGAACATCCACCGTGCGCGAGTCGCCGAAATAGTCAAAGCCCCAGACCTCGTCGAGCAGCTGGTTGCGGGTAAAAACGCGGTTGGGCGAAGAGGCCAGGTGGAACAGCAGCTCCATCTCCTTTGGCGGTGTGTCGATCTTCTTGCCGTCCACTACCAGCTCATAGGAATCGAGATTGATCGTCAGCTTGTCGAAATCCAGCTTTTTCTCCATGGGTGTCTCGCCGTCCTTGCGGCGCATGACGGCGTGGACGCGCGCGATCAGCTCCTTGACCTCGAAGGGCTTGGTGACATAGTCGTCCGCGCCCATCTCCAGACCGCTGACCTTGTCGCTGGTCTCGCCCTTGGCCGTGAGCATGATGATCGGCACGGCGGATTTTTTGCGGATATCGCGCAGCACCTGCCAGCCGTCCTTGATGGGCAGCATGATGTCCAGCAGCACCACGTCCGGCTGAAAGAGGTCAAAGCTGCTCTCCGCCTTGCCGCCGTCCGGCGCGATCATCACCTCAAAGCCGTCCTTGCCCAGGTACAGGCGCAGCAGCTCGGCAATATTGCCGTCGTCCTCGACCACGAGCGCACGTTTGCTCATAACTCTCTCCTCCGTTTATTCGAAAATATTTACTGTATTATAGTACGATTATATCGCGGTGGAAAGAGCAAAGGTTAAAAAAATGTAAAATTCAGCCCGGGACGCGCCCCTCTTTTGTCTCCTCAAGACGGCGCAGACGGGCGCAGAGCGTCTCCGCACGGAGCTTCCAGTCGGCGGCAAGCGCTTCCCGGCGCTCTGCGGCAAGATAGGCCTCAGAGCGCCCCAGCGCGAGCGCCCGCTCAAGGCACGGCAGATACGCCTCCGCGCTCGAAGCTGTCACGACACTCTCATAGCGGCGGCACTCGGCCGTATCGCCCGCCACAACGGGCTTTTGAAGCGCGAAATACTCAAAGAGCTTGACCGGGCTCGCCGCGTCGCCCACAGGGCCCTTTTTAAAGGGGATCAGCAGCACGTCGCAGCGCGCGGCGTAGTCCTTCAGCACGGCATAGGGGCGCCGGCCGAGAAAGCAAATGTGATCACAGTCCGCCAGTTCTCTGTCATAGGAGCCGTCGTATTTCTCCCCGATGAGCAGCAGGGAAAAGCGTCCGCTCTGCGCGATTATCCGCATGGCCTCATAGTCCAGCCACTTTGCCAGCGCTCCGTAATAACACACGATCGGCCTGCCGCGGCGCAGCAGCGCGCGAAAGGCCGGATCCTCCGGGCAGGGGCCGGGCGTGGAAAAATGAGCGCAGTCCACGCCGTTTTCCACAAGTGCCACCTCCCCGCCGTGTTTTTCCTCCGCGTCACACTGCAAAAGCCGGGACGAGGCCACGACCACGCAGCTCTTCTCCGCCATGCAGAAGCGGTAAAGCGCCAGTGTGGCGCTGGGCACCCGTTTTGCGGCGCTGATCTCCGCTTTGATCGCGTCGATATAATCGTAGCAGACGATCCAGCCCGACGCGGCGTATCTCCTGACTTCCCGCACCGAAAGGCGGCTTTCGGGCGAGGCAATGTGCAGATAGCGTACTTTTCCGCTTTCCGCCGCCGCCGTTTCGATCGCGTGCTTCAGCGCCGGCGATCGCAGATTGACAAGCCACAGTCCCCCGTCCAGTCTCTCGGCGCCCCGGACGCGGTCGTGGGGCGGCGCAGCCTCATAGAGCACCATGCAGCCGCACCGGGCCATGGCGCGGGCAAGCTGCTGGGCGCGCTGGAACAGCGCCGTATGCCAGCCAAAGCTGCCCCGGCGCAGGACGATGCGCTCATATGCTCCCGCCCGGAGTTCGGCAAGCAGCTCCTCCATTTCATCTCTCTCCGCCCTGCCGGGGCCCAGACGCGCCGCAGACGCGGCGGCAGCATATCGTCCAAGCGTGCGAAGCGCGCCGCGCACGCCGCCCTTCTCCACAAGATTTATCAGTTTTTCGATCATGCTTTCCGTTCCTCCCTTCCGCGTTCATTCCCGGAAAGTATGGTCGCTTTTTGCTTCGGATTATACCGTGAGCGTATGATTTGGCCCTGCATGGGGCAAAATACCGCCGAGGTGATCATCATGACGGAAAAACATAAACGGAAGCTGCGCCGCGTCGCTTCCATTTACGCCGTGGCGGCCTTCACGCTGCTGGCGCTTCTCTCTGCGCTGTATTTTACCCGCGTGCGGGACTATCGCACCGCCTCGCGCTATTCCTATGAGCTGAGCTTTGAGCAGACCGCCGCGGCTGTGAGCGCGCTGTCCGACACGCTGGAGAAGAGCCGCTACGCCACCGGCGAGCTGTGCCACGCGCTGGCCTCCGAGGCCTTTGCCGAGGCCTGCGCGGCCAAAGCGGCCCTGGCGACACTGCCCTTTTCCACCGTAGAGATGGAGCAGACCAAGGGCTTTCTCGGCACGGTGGGAGACTTTACGCATGGCCTGTGCGCGCGCAGCGGCGAATTTACCGACGACGAGCGCGCCGATGTACTGGCGCTCTCCGACACGGCTGCCGCTTACAGCGCGCTGCTGCTGGATCTGCGCGAGAAGGCCGCCAACGGCGAGCTGGAGATGGACAGCCGGGAAAAGAGACTGGAAAATGTGCTCCCTTCGCCCGCCGTCCGCCATCTGAGTGACGGTTTCCGGGAAGCTGAGGAAAACTTTCCCGTCCTGCAGGAGCTGAAAAGTGTTGCTTCCGACGCGGCCGTATCGCTCCCGCAGTATCTTGACACTGCCCGTGCCCGCCGCGCCGCCGCGGCCTTCCTCGGGATATCGGAGGAGCTGCTGGGCGAGGAATACGGCTATGCCGACGGCTCGGCCGCCTTCAGCCGGGGAACGCTGACGCTGCGCGCCGATGAGGAGCATGTGCTGACGGTCTCCGATTCCCGTCTGGTGGGAGAGGGCAGCGTCAGCGACAAGCGCGCCGCGGCCAAGGCGCGGGAGATCCTGCTCTCCGCCGGCTATGACAACATGGCCGAGACCTCCCGCCGCAAGAGCGGGAACGTGCTGTATGTTTCCTTCACCGGCAAGAGCGGAGATGCCGTCTGTCTCGACTGCAGCGCCGAGGTCGGCATCGCGCTGGACAACTGCTCGCTCTATTCCTTCCGCGCGCCGGAGGGCGACATGAGCGCCGATTTGAGCTGGCCGCTGGACAGCGAGGCAGCGCGCGCAGCCCTGCCGGATTCTCTGACGCCTCTTGGCGCGAAAAAAGTGATCTCCGGCGGCAAGCCCTGCTATGAATACCGCTGCCGGGACGGGGAGCGTCTTGTCAGCATCCTTGTTGACGCCGAATATGCCAGGATGCTTTCGGTCGATGTCTCCCGTGAGGGAGAGGGATAAGAAAAACCGCTGTGTCTGTTGACACAGCGGTTTTTTCTTATTCGTCAAGTTTGAGAACCGCGAGAAAGGCCTCTGTCGGGATCTGCACCGTCCCGAGCTGGCGCATTTTCTTCTTTCCTTCCTTCTGCTT
>CAMHER010000170.1 GCA_946184215.1 uncultured Clostridia bacterium
ACAGCTGGCTGAGGCAGGTGGCCATCTTGCCGCTGCCGGGGCCGGGCGCCGTGACCACGACAAGGCTGCGCTCGGTCTCAATGTAATCGTTCTTGCCAAAGCCGTCCTCCGACACGATCAGCGCGACGTCGGAGGGGTAGTCGGGAATGATATAGTGCCGATAGGTCCGCACGCCCAGGGCTTCCAGCCGCTTCATGAATTTGTCGGCGATCGCCTGGCCGCGATAGTGGGTCACAACGACGCTGCCGATATACAGCCCGATGCCGCGGAAGGCGTCGATCAGGCGCAGGGTATCGTCCTCATAGGTGATGCCCAGGTCCCCGCGGCGTTTTGAGCGCTCGATGTCGTCGGCGGAAATGGCAATGACGATCTCGGCCACGTCCTTCATCTCCAGCAGCATGCGCACCTTGCTGTCTGGCTTGAAGCCCGGCAGCACCCGCGAGGCGTGGAAATCGTCAAAGAGCTTGCCGCCGAATTCCAGGTACAGCTTGCCGCCGAAATGGCTGATCCGGTCACGGATGTTCTGAGACTGCAGCTTTACATACTTGTCGTTGTCGAAACCCTGTTTGATCATATTCTTTCTCCCATCCTTCTCTTTTCAGACGCCGACTCCGACAGGACTGCCGAGCATGGCGCAGGCGGTAAGGTACTTGTGCGTGCAGAGGGCAAGATGCGTGCGCAGCAGAAAACTGCTGCCGTTGGCTGTGCCGACATACAGATCCGTTGCCCCGCGCAGGGACATGCCGGTAATCTGCCCGATGGGGATACTCACACCGCCGGGCAGCTCCAGATGATCGGGGAAGAGGATCAGATCACCCCGCGCCACCAGCTCGCTGGAGCGTCCGCTCTGGATGCTGTAGAGCTCCAGGTTTTCATCGGAAAAGATCGGCTCGGTGCTTTTGGCATTGCGGCAGAGCTTTTCGATCTGCTTGTCCTGCCAGCGGTTCCAGCTTCTCACGTCGCGGAAGGGCGCGTCGCCGCCCACAAAGCTGCCGGTCGGCGCATAGTGCGTCTCAAAGCCGCAGCGGCGGCAGCGGAAATCGGCGCCCGCGGAGTACAGCGTCCCCAGCGAAAAGCACTTCGGGCAGATGAACAGAAAGGTCTCCAGGTTCTCGGCCAGGTGCCGGCCGTGATAGAGGACCGGGCGCGTGCGCTGGTCGTCAAAGGCGTCTACGTGGATATCCCGCGCGATGGCGGCGTTGATCTGAAGCGCGCTCATGGCCTTCAGCTCCTCAGGGGTGTAGACCTTTACCAGCTCGCCCCGCAGCACGCCGCGGCGCACGCTGTCGCCCGACCAGCGCGGAGAGGAAAGATAGCCGCCCCGCAGCCGGAAGGTGACGAGCGAGGCGCCGCTCTGCCGGATCAGCTTGCCCGTGGAGGCGGGAAAATCGCGCGTCACGCCGTCCCAGGTGCGGTTCCCCTCCGGGAAAAGGGCCACGTTGCAGCCGGCCTTGACGGTGCGCAGCATCTCCATCACGGCGGGCGCGGCGCTGCCGCCCTTCTGGCGCACGATGGGATGGACCAGCCAGTCGAGCAGCCGCGAGACGAAACCCAGGCGCATGATATGCTCACTGGCCAGAAAATACATCTGATTGCGGAAGGCCGCGCCGAGGAGCAGCGGGTCCCAGTCTGTGACGTGGTTGCACACCACGACGTAAGGCCCCTTCGGCGCCTGGCTGCGGCAGCGATAGTTGAAACGGATGAAAAGGATCAGCCTTACCAGCGGGCGCAGCAGCTTCCAGACAACGGCGTGTCGTGTATGATGTTCCATGACAGGCTCCTCCTTCTCCTATTTTCCTATCATCATATTTTAGCATAGCCTTTTTCAAAGCACAAGAATTTACTTTTATTCTGCATAAAGTTATGGTATAATCTTATTTTGTAGAAGTATGCACTCGCGTATGCGAAGGGAAAGCAAGGAAAGGCATCATACCAACATGGGACTATTGGATAAGATCTTCGGAAGCTATTCCGAACGGGAACTGAAGAAAATATACCCGATCGCCGACGCGATCGAGAAGCTGGACAAGACCTACGCCGCGCTGAGCGACGAGGAACTGAAGGGGAAAACGGGCGAGTTCCGCGCGCGCCTTGCCGCGGGCGAGACGACCGACGACATCCTGCCCGAAGCCTTTGCCGCCGCGCGGGAGGCGGCCTGGCGCGTGCTGGGCATGAAGCCCTTCCACGTTCAGCTCATCGGCGGCATCGTGCTCCACCAGGGCCGCATCGCCGAGATGAAGACCGGCGAGGGCAAAACCCTGGTGGCCGTGCTGCCGGCCTACCTCAACGCCCTTACGGGCGAGGGCGTGCACATCGTCACCGTCAACGACTACCTGGCGAGGCGCGACAGCGAATGGATGGGCAAGGTCCACCGCTTTATGGGCCTGTCCGTTGGCCTGATCGTGCACGATCTGACGAGCGAGGAGCGCCGCGCAGCCTACGCCTGCGACATTACATACGGCACCAACAACGAGATGGGCTTTGACTATCTGCGTGACAACATGGCCCTCTACAAGCGCGACATGGTCCAGCGCGGCCATGTTTTCGCCATCGTCGACGAGGTGGACTCGATCCTCATCGACGAGGCCAGGACCCCGCTGATCATCTCCGGTCAGGGCGACGAGAGCACCGACCTCTACCGCCAGGCGGACGATTTTGTCTCCAGGCTTAAAAAGGTGGTCTATGCCTCCGTCGACGAAAAGGAGGAGGAGAGCGAGGATCTGGACGCCGATTACGTGGTGGACGAAAAGGCCCGCACCGCCACGCTCACGGCCCGCGGCATCGCCAAGGCCGAGCGCGCCTTCAACCTGGAAAACCTGGCGGATATCGAAAACTCCACTCTCTCGCACCATATCAACCAGGCGCTGCGCGCCCACGGCATCATGAAGCGGGACATCGACTATATCGTCAAGGACGGCGAGATCATCATCGTCGACGAGTTTACCGGCCGCCTGATGCTCGGCCGCCGCTACAGCGAGGGCCTGCACCAGGCCATCGAGGCCAAGGAGCACGTCGACGTGCAGAAGGAAAACAAGACCCTGGCCACGATCACCTTCCAGAATTATTTCCGTCTGTACAGCAAGCTCTCCGGCATGACCGGCACCGCCGCCACCGAATCGGAGGAGTTTGACGCGATCTACCATCTCGACATCATCGAGATCCCGACGAACAAGCCGGTCATCCGCATCGACAACCCGGACGTGGTCTATAAAAATGAAAACGGCAAGCACCGCGCGATCATCGAGCAGATCGTCCAATGTCACGAAAAGGGCCAGCCCGTGCTGGTCGGCACGGTGTCGATCGAGAAGAGCGAATACATCTCCTCGCTCTTGAAGCGCCGGGGCGTGCCTCACACGGTCCTGAACGCCAAGTACCACGAAAAAGAGGCCGAGATCGTCGCCCAGGCGGGCAAGCTGGGCGCCGTGACGATCGCGACGAACATGGCCGGCCGCGGCACGGATATCATGCTCGGCGGCAATGCGGAGTACCTGGCCAAGACCGACCTGAGAAAGGCCGGCTTTGACGACGCCGTCATTGCCGAGGCCACCGGCTATGCCGAGACGGATGACGAGAACATTCTCGCCGCGCGCAAGCTCTTTGCCGAGCGGATGGCGGAGCACAAAAAAGTCACCTCCGCCGAGGCCGAAAAGGTCAAGGCCGCGGGCGGCTTGTTCATCCTGGGCACCGAGCGGCACGAGTCGAGACGTATCGACAACCAGCTGCGCGGCCGCGCCGGCCGCCAGGGCGACCCGGGCGAGAGCCGCTTCTTCCTCAGCCTCAACGACGACATCATGCGCCTGTTCGGCTCCGAGCGGATCATGGGCATGATGGAGGCGCTCAAGGTCGAGGAGGATATGCCCCTTGACAACAAGATGCTCTCAAATGCCATCGAGCAGGCCCAGAAGACGGTGGAGAGCCGCAACTTCCAGACCCGCAAGAGCGTGCTGGAATACGACGACGTGATGAATCAGCAGCGCGAGATCATCTATGGCGAGCGCCGCAAGGTGCTCGACGGGGCGGACCTGCGCGAGCAGATCATGGGCATGCTGCATGACTTCATCCGTACCACGGTCGCCGACGGTCTCGGCGGCACGGCGGCGGAGAGCCAGCAGATGCTCGATGACGCGCTGCAGCCCTTTGAAAAGCTGTTCCTGCGCCGCGGAGAAGTGAGCCTTGCCTCGCTCGGCGGCGCGGCCCGACCCGAAAAGGTCGCCGAGGCGGTGGAGACCATCGCCCGGCGCGTCTATGACGAGCGCGAGAAGGCCTTCGGTCTGATGCCGGACGGCACGACGCCGCTGCTGCGGGAGCTGGAGCGGGTGGTCATGCTGCGCGTGGTGGACGAATATTGGATGGACCACATCGACGCCATGGACGAGCTCAAGCG
>CAMHER010000171.1 GCA_946184215.1 uncultured Clostridia bacterium
GTCTTCCAGTGTCTTTCCTCTCCCAACACAGGATAAAAATACTGTATCATCTTGAAGAAAAAATCGCAAGCCCGACCGGGTCTTTTTCCGGTCGGGCTTGCGTTATGTCAACCATTTATCTCTTTTCCGTCTCAATCTTTTCCAGCGTGTCGGCAAGGATTTCCTCCCGCAGTGCTGTGAGCCAGGGAGAGAAGGCGACCGCGTCGTGCGCATAGGTTTTCTGCAGCTCAAATTCATGCTCCTCCCAGGTGGAGAGGGGCGATTCGTTGTGCTGGATCACGGCCTCAAGCTTGTCGAGAGCCTTGTAGAGCTTTGCCTCCTGCGTCTGCTGCGCGTCCATCTCGCGGTAGAGCGAGGCGAGCGTGCCGCGCGTCGGCTCGGAGAGGCTGTCCACCCAGTCGCAGAGCAGCTCTTCCTCGCGTTTGCAATCCTCGTCCGTCTTGCGGAAAACGGGAATATCGCCGGTAAAGCACTCCCCCAGGTCGTGAATCAGGCACATCGCCATGAGCTTTTCCGCGTCAAGGCCGGGAAAGACATCTCTCAGCAGCAGTGCCATCAGCGAGATGCGCCAGCTGTGCTCGGCCACGCTTTCGCGCCGACCCCGGCTGGTCGTGCAGTGGCGCGGCGTGTCCTTCAATCGCTCTGCAACGTGCAGGATGTCCAGGAATTCTCTCGGCTCCATTGTTCACTCTCCGATATCGCCGCGCACGACCTTACCGATATTCCACACGTGCGCCGCCTTTTTCGCCGCCTCGCGCCTGTCCTCGGGAGTGGAGTACTCAAAGTGCGCGGTCAGCGCGCCGCAGTCCATACACATGACGTACCAGCACCAGCCGCCTTCCTCCTCCAGCAGTCCCGCGCCTCCGCAGAAGGGGCAGTCCTGCAGTTCAAGCTCGTCGCGGATATCCATGTTTTTTCCTCCTTGTATCGTAAAGTGTGTTACCATCTGTCGTCCTTCACGGCAAAGCCGCGCTCGCCGTCCTGCGGGGAGATCGTGCGCACGTCCATGCCCGCGATCTGAATATAAAGCCCGCGCTCGATCGTGTCAAGCACCTGCTCAATGGCCTCGATGCGGCCCTGCAGCTCCATGGTCACGCTGCCGTCCGTCTCGTTTCTCACCCAGCCGGTAACGCCCGCCGCCTCGGCCGCCCGGCGTGCGCGCCAGCGAAAGCCCACGCCCTGTACATATCCGGAGAAGGAAAAGCGCTTACGCGTGATCTCTCCCACCATGTCTCAGCCCTCCAGGAAGCGATACACCCGCTCGTTGAAATCCTTTGCTTCCTCGTAGGCGGCATGGCCCAGCGACGGATACAGGAAAAGCTCGCTGCCTGCGATCGCTCTGTGCAGTTCGCAGGACGCCTCTGCGCCGACAATCCTGTCCTCTTCTCCGCCGAGAATCAGTGTCGGGCAGACGATTCGCCCAAGCGAGGGGCGTGCGTCAAAGGCGAGGATCGCACGCGCGCTCGTCAGAAACCGTGCATAGCTTTTCGGTTTGCCAAGCATGCCGAGCAGCGGATAGGCTTTTCTGGTTTTTTTCAGATAGGCCTCGGAATAACTGTTCTCGGCCGTGTCGATCATCAGGCTTTTATGGTCGCCTTTTTCGGCCATCCTGATCCAGCCCGTCACGCACGCTCTGACTGTTTCGTTGGCATAGGGCGCCGTCACCGCCAGGATCAGCGCTTCCGTCCGTTCGGGATAGTCCGCCGCGAAGAGCTGCGCGATCATGCCGCCCTGCGAGACGCCCATCACGGCGGCGCGTTCGATTCCGAGCACACGCAGTGCCTCCGCCTGGTCCGCCGCCATGTCAGCGATCGAAAAAGCGCCCGGGAGCGGATCCCGCCGGCTGAACATCCAGACGGTATAACGCTCAAAAAACGCTCTGAACGGAGGGGCGAGCAGCAGTTCCTTCCCCCTCACGCCTGCCAGTCCGTCCGACAGGCCGGGCAGAACGATCAGGTTCTTCCCGCCGCTGCCAAAGCGGACGCAGTCCATCCGTGCCTTATCAAGAGACACACATTCACTTTTCGCATTCCAAAGCATTTTTTCTCACCTGCGCTTGACGAAAAGGCATCCTTTTGATAAAGTAAGCGCGAACAGGCCGAAGCGCCGATCATGCGCGCTTTCGGAGCCGGGACGCCCCAAAGGGGCGACAGTGGAATGTTTTGCACCCACGGGACAGTAAAATGGACTGTCCGGGGTGTTTTTTCTTATCCCCGTATGAGAGGTGAAGCATTGATGTCCAAAAAAGACAGCAACGCGGTGTACGACGCCGCTCAAATGCAGCGCGAGGCCACCCGCGTCTCTCTTGTGAGCATCGCCGGAAACACGGCGCTCTCGCTCTTCAAGCTTCTCGCCGGTGTGCTTGCTCACTCGGGCGCAATGATCAGCGACGCGGTACACTCCGCTTCGGACGTACTGAGCAGTTTTATTGTCATCATCGGCGTCAAGCTTGCCGCACGCGAGCCGGACCGGGATCATCCCTACGGTCACGAGCGCTTTGAGTGCGTTGCGGCAATCGTGCTCGCCGTCGTGCTGGCCGCCACCGGCGTGCTGATCGGCGCTCGTGCCGTGCAGAGCATCCTCTCCCCCGAAGAGGAAACGGCCGCGCCCGGTCTGCTGGCGCTGATCGCGGCGGCGTTCTCCATCGCGGTGAAGGAGCTGATGTACTGGTACACGCGCGCGCACGCCAGGCGGCTCAACTCCGCGGCGCTGATGGCCAGCGCCTGGGATCACCGCAGCGACGCGCTTTCCTCCGTCGGTGCGCTGCTGGGCATTGCCGGAGCCCGCATGGGTCTCTTCGTTGCCGAGCCGCTGGCCAGCCTTGTGATCTGTGTTTTCATCCTCAAGGCGGCCCTTGATATTTTCCGCGACGCGACGGCCAAAATGGTTGACCGTGCCTGTGACGGCGAGACGGAGCAGGCGATTGAAAACTGCGTGCTGTCGCAAAGGCAGGTTCTTGGCATCGACAGATTGCAGACACGGGTTTTCGGAAGCCGCGTCTACGTGGATCTGGAGATCCGTCTGGACGGAAATCTAACGCTCTATGAAAGCCATGCCATCGCCGAGCAGGTGCACGACCGGATCGAGAGGGAATTCCCGTCAGTTAAGCATATCATGGTCCACGTCAATCCAGGCGACGAGGCAAAATAAGCGTTTTTTCAGAAGGGCTGTTGCGCACAGGCAAGCGCCAGCCCTTCTTGTCTGTCATTCTGAGGTCTTCCGTCCGAAGGATCTTTTCCCGACGTATTTCAGGGGAAACGATCCTGCGTCTGATGCTCAGAATGACTTTTTTTCTTTTTTCTTATCGCAGCCTTGCCCCATGGCGCAGCTTGCGCAGTCGCCGCAGCAGCCGCCGGCACTGTGGCAGCCGCCGCTCTTTCCGCTGCGGATCGCCCGCACGGCAAGCGCGACAAGGCCCGCTACGGCAAGCAGAATCAGGATATCCCAGATATTCATTTCTTATCCCCCAAGCCCGAGCGCCGCGCCGAGAAGATGAACGATCAGCGCCGCGAGCCAGGCCACGCCGCACTGCCAGAGCACGACGTAGACCGCCCAGCGGCTGCCCAGCTCGCGCTTGATGGAGGCGACAGCCGCCACACACGGCGTATAGAGCAGGCTGAACACCAGCAGCGACGCCGCCGTCAGCGTTGAGAGCATCGAGCCGATGCCCTCGGCTGAGGCGAAGAGCATCTCCATGACGGACACGACGCTCTCCTTGGCCATGAAGCCCGTGATGAGCGAGGTGACGATGCGCCAGTCGCCCAGGCCGACCGGGCGGAACAGGGGCACCAGCAGCCCGGCAATGGCGGCCAGGATGCTGTCGCGGGAATCGGCCACCAGGTTGAAGCGGAAATCAAAGCTCTTGAGGAACCAGACAACGATCGTGGCGATCAGGATGACGGAGAAGGCGCGCTGCAGAAAGTCCTTGGCCTTTTCCCACAGCAGCTGCAGCACGTTGCGCGCACTCGGCAGGCGGTAATTCGGCAGCTCCATGACGAAGGGGACGGCCTCGCCGCGGAAGAGGGTTTTCTTGTAGAGCAGCGCCACCAGGATGCCCATGGCAATGCCCAGCAGATACAGCCCCGTGATGATCAGCCAGCCGTTGCGCGGGAAGAAGGCCGCGACAAAGAAGCTGTAAATGGGCAGCTTTGCCGTGCAGGACATGAAGGGCGTGAGCAGGATCGTCATTTTGCGGTCCCGGTCACTGGGCAGCGTGCGCGTGGACATGACTGCCGGCACCGTGCAGCCAAAGCCGATGAGCATCGGCACGATGCTGCGCCCGGACAGGCCGATCTTGCGCAGCAGCTTGTCCATGAAGAAGGCCACGCGGGCGATATAGCCGCTGTCCTCCAGCAACGAGAGGAAGAAGAAGA
>CAMHER010000172.1 GCA_946184215.1 uncultured Clostridia bacterium
GCTCAAGCTCGACCGAAACGGCCACCCGACGAAGGTGATCTCCAACTTCCTTGCCATCATGCGCGGCGATTCCTTCTATTCAGGCGTCCGCTTCAACGAACTGAAGAACGCGCCGGAGATCCACGAGCAGGTGGACGGCAACCTGATGATCCGCCGCTGGACGGACACAGACACCGCCCGGAGCCAGGAGTACATCGAGCGCACCTACAAGATTTACGCCGAGGCCAAGCACTATGACGCGCTGCGCATCCTGTGGGGCGAGCGGAGCTATCACCCGATCCGGGACATCGTGGACGGCCTGGAATGGGACGGAGAAGAACGCTGCGAGCATTTCCTGACGCGCTGGGCCAAGGTGGACGATTCGCCATACACCCGTGAGGTATCACGCCTGATCTTTGCGGGCGGCATCTGGCGGCTCTACGTCCCCGGCTGCAAGTTTGACGACGTTCCCGTTCTCATCGGTTCACGGCAGGGCGAGGGCAAATCCAGCCTTGTCAAGTGGCTTGCGATCCACGATGACCACTTCGCCGAGATCAAGGAAATCGAAGGGCAGAAGGCAATCGAGCAGCTTGAAGGCGCATGGATCTGCGAGGTGGCGGAACTGCTGGCCCTGACAAAAGCCAAGGAGCAGGAGGCCGTCAAGAGCTATATCACCACGCAGCGCGACCGATACCGCCGCCCCTTCGACCGGCAGATCAGCGAGAACCCGCGCCGCTGCATCTTTGTGGGAACGACCAATAATGAGCAGTTTCTCAAGGACAAGACCGGAAACCGGCGATTCTATCCCGTGACCGTCCACTCTGACGGCTACTGGCTGTATGACCACGAGCAGGAATGCCGGGCGTACATCCTCCAATGCTGGGCCGAGGCGCGTGACAAGTACCAGGCGGGAAACATGCCGAACTTTGCCCGGCGGGAGCTGCTGGGCGAATACCGCAAAGCGCAGGAAAACGCCATGGAGGACGACTGGCGCGTCGGGGCCATCGAGGCGTATCTGGCCGGGCTGCTCCCCGGCTCGCTGGTCTGCATCCGGGAGCTCAAGCACAAGGCTCTTGCGGCAAATCCGGACTTCCCGCAAGATCCGACGCCGAAAGAGAGCCAGGAGATCGCAACCATCATGGGCCGCTTCGAGGATTGGGAAAAGGCCGGGCTGAGATACACCGACGATTACGGGCGGCAGCGATGCTGGAAGAAAAAAGGCGATTTGACAGCGGAAAGCCCAGGAGACTTACCGTTTTGACGGAACAGGGGGGGCACAAAATGGAACCTGTTCCCCTACCTGTTCCATAACCCTGTTCCGTTCATTTTTCCTTGATATATCAATGTTTTTTAAGATTATGGAACAGGTGGAACAGCAAAAACTAGTAAGAAATAAAAAAAGGATGTGTGACACGATATATGGTTTTTTACCGACTTATAGAAAACAGCGTTCTGGCTGTTCCGCTGTTCCGTGGGAGGCGAAGCGCATGACCGCTGACGACATCCTCCTGGCTGCAGCGTCCGGGGCGGAGCCGCCCGATCTGAACGGGGCCGAGGCGCTGCTGTTCTGCCGGATGCGGGAGAGCTACCGCGCCTTCAAGGCCGGCGAGATCAGCAAGGCGCAGGGAGCCGAGCGGAAGGCGGCAGCTATGACCGAATACCGGCAGCTCCAGAACGCGCTGGAGCGTGGGACGCAGGCCGCGCACACGCTCTCCCGTATCTTCACCGCCATGGAACAGACCGCCTCGGCCTACCGAAAAGAACGCAGCCTCGACACCGCCGACCGGCTCATGCAGGCGGTTTACAGGCTGGAAGAAAGGAGAACACAAAATGACGATCACGACCCTGTTAAATGACTATGACGGCTCTATGAATTTGAAGGTCGGCGCTGTTGACGGAAGCGGATTCTTTTACATCGGCACCGTGGCTGACTTCGCTGAGAACATCGGCGCTTATGACACAGCAACAAAGAGCAACTCCATCAGGCTGGTGAAAAAATCCAAAAAGGTTTTGAAAGACACGCTTGCCAACGCGCCAACGCTCGAAAGCTACGCGAAACAGCAGCTGAAAACCGAAGAAAAGATCATGACCTTTGACGGCTTCCGCGCCGTGGCTGAGAAGTTTTTCTGTGATGTGAACGTCAAGCAAAAAACGCTTGAGACAAGGATCGAGCGCCTGGAAAGCTACATCCCCCTCGCGGACAGAAACGTGCGTGATTATGCGATGTGTGATACGGCTGTGGAGGAAAACTGCATCCGCGTCCTACTTGACGGATACGAGCGCGGCGCTTATTGGGTATTGGCTGAAGGAAAGCTTCCGAGCGTGCGGTTTGACGATGAAACAGAGGAGGACGTCGATGGAAAAGAAGAATAAGCGGGCAGGCAAGGACGCCGGAGAGACACGATGCACCGACAGCACCGTCGAGCGCCTGCAAGACGAGATCCGCGAGCTGAAGCGGCTTCGGCAGCTCGACATGGCGGAGATCGTCCGCCTACGGAGGATGGTGGAAGCGGAAAAGGAGGGCACATGCTGACGCTGTTTTTCCTGTGCGCCTGCATCCTTGCGGCGCGAGAAGATGAAAGGATGGGGTGGAAATGAGCGATTACATCGAACGCGATGCGGCATTTAACGCGATCCTGAAGCTTGTGCCGAAGGTTGACGGCGATGGTTACTGTTGGGTCATTCGCGGCGACGCGGCAACGGCAATTGACAACATTCCCGCCGCCGATGTGCGGCCTGTGGTCGTTTGTGCGAACTGCGAACATAACAACCATTGTCTGACACAAGAGTTTGTTGAGGATTGTGGTAAAATCCCCTTAGACAGAAATACGTTCTTCTGCGCTGACGGAGAGAGGGTTGACGATGCTTGACAGGATAATTACATGGCTTATCAAGCGGCTTATTCTGCTATGGGATAGGCACAATGACAAGATTGCCTTTTCCTTTGGGCGTGATGAGCGGACGGATTATTCCGTCGTTGTCGAACGCTTCTATGATGATTATTACACCGTAGGGACTGCGATGTATCCGTACAACAAGAGGGAGGAACGCTGATGATTATTTTGCTTCTTTGGCTTGGCATAAAACTTTCCATGCCGCCGCTGTATTTCTTAATCCTGTTGGTGGCTTATATTTGGAAACTACTGGACGATTGAGGGAGGAAAGCTGATGGAACTTAAGCCTTGCCCGTTCTGTGGTCACCGTGACCCGACATACATTGACGAACACTCGCAAATTTTTGGCAAAGGGGTAAAGATGATTCTTTGCCCAAGATGCGGTGGGGCGGTGTTCAGTAACAGCAAGAACGACGCTTTCATCCATTTGGAAGAGCGTTGGAACAGACGAGTGCAAATAACCGAAGTACGGCAGTATGGAGCGAATCCAACAAACATTACAAATTTAGGGGAGTTGAATCTGAATTTATGATGTATGACGAACTGGTAAAGCGGCTGAGAAACCGCCGCATCTGCGTTCAGCAGTTGGGAACGCTCAACGACGATCCGCTGTTAGGGGAAGCCGCCGATGCCATTGAGGAACTGCAAGCAACACTCTGCAACTGGTGTGCTGTTTGCTCAGAAGACAAGCGCGACCTTTCAACTTGCGAGATTTACGAAAGCTGTCGCGCAGAGCCGCCGAAGGAGGAAACATGAGCGAAGCGTTAAGAGAGATGACCTACGAAGAGCAGATTGTCAATGTCATCATTCATATTCTGGCGATTGAAGCGCCATTCGGCGTGAAACGGGATTTGATCAGTCATATCCTAAGCCTGTCTTATCGGCATGAGCGGGATATCAAGGATGCGCTCTATACACCTGCACCATCATGTTCCTTCAAGGCAGAGGAGGGCGAGTGATGAGCCGTCTTACAGCATGGGAAGGCCGCGACGCTGACGGGCCGAGAGCGGTCATGCTCGACCGGGACAGCCCGTTTTGCGAGGCGTTTCAGGCAGTGCTACGGAAACTGGCGCGATACGAAGATGAGGAGGAACGGCATGAGCTTGGACAAAGCGATTTTGCACGGCAAGGGAAAGCGCAGGCCGTACCGGGGCAGCAAGGCGATTGGCCCAAGCTGCCGCAATCACGGGAGCTGCCCCGTTTGCCGGGAAAACCGGCTGCACAAATTCAGAGACAAACATCCGATGATGAAGGAGGACATTATCGTGACGGACGAAGAATATCTGTTCAAACAGACCGAGATTGAGCGCAAGAAGCTCGGTTACGGGGACAAATAAGAAGCGGCAGGGCGGGCGCTACGTGCGCCTCCCGTCCGACAACCTGACGAAAAAGGAGCGTGAAGCCATGAACGGCGAAGTGAAAACGTGGAAAGAGAAGCCCTACTACACGTGGGACGAGTTTCGGGCGC
>CAMHER010000173.1 GCA_946184215.1 uncultured Clostridia bacterium
TGCCGTTGGAGTCCTGCCCCATCATCTTGCGCGGCGGCAGGTTGAGGATCGCGACGACCGTCTTGCCGACGAGCTGCTCGGGCTCATAGAACTTGTGGATGCCGGAGAGGATCTGGCGCGGCTTGCCGCTGCCGTCGTCAAGCGTGAACTTCAAAAGCTTTTCGCTCTTCTTCACGGCCTCGCAGGCGAGCACCTTGCACACGCGCATGTCGCATTTGGCAAACTCGTCGATGCTCACGTCGGGCAGCACCGGCTTGGAGGCGGGCGCCTTGGAGGCGCGGCTGATCTCCTCCAGCTCGGCCATGGTTTTGTCCATGTCCAGACGCGGGAAGAGCGTCTCGCCCTTGTGGACGCGGATCTCGCCGGCGAGAGAGCCGTAGGCGGCATCGTCCCAGCTGCGGCAGTTCTGGGCGCCGATCTGCGCGAAGGCCTTGTCGCAGCTCTCGGGCATAAAGGGCGTGAGGCAGATGAGGCTCACGCGCAGCGCCTCGACAAGGTTGTACATGACCTCGGCCAGGCGGGGCTTGTTGGCCTCGTCTTTTGCCAGGATCCAGGGAGAGGTCTCGTCGATGTACTTGTTGGCGCGCTGGATGCAGCGGAACACCTCTTCGAGCGCCACGTGCAGCTGATAGGCGTCCATCTGCCTGGCGTAACGCTCCGGCAGGGCGCGGATCACGCTCTTGAGCTCCTCATCCATTTCCTCGGCCTTGCGCTCGGCGGGCAGAACGCCGCCGAAGTATTTTTCGATCATCGCCGTCGTGCGGGAAACCAGGTTGCCCAGGTCGTTGGCCAGGTCGGTGTTGATCGTGGAGATCAGCAGCTCGTTGGAGAACGCGCCGTCCGAGCCGAAGGGGAAGGTGCGCAGCAGGAAGAAGCGCAGCGCGTCCACGCCGAACTTCTCCGAGAGGATGTAGGGGTCGATGACGTTGGTGGAGTTGTTGGCCTTGGACTTGGAGACCTTGCCGCCGTCAATGATCAGCCAGCCGTGGCCGTAGACCTTCTTCGGCAGGGGCAGGCCCGCGCTCATGAGCATGGCGGGCCAGATGATCGAATGGAAGCGCACGATCTCCTTGCCGACGATGTGCACGTCGGCCGGCCAGTACTTGTCAAAATCGTGGTAGCGGTCGTTGTACAGGCCCAGTGCGGTGCAGTAGTTGAACAGCGCGTCGACCCAGACGTAGACCACATGGCCCGGATCGAAGTCCACCGGGATGCCCCAGGTGAAGCTGGTGCGGGACACGCACAGGTCCTCCAGACCCGGCTTGATGAAGTTGTTGATCATCTCGTTGACACGGCTCGCGGGTTCCAGGAAGGTGCCGCTCTCCAGCAGCTCCTGCACGGGCTTGGCGTACTTGGAAAGCCGGAAGAAGTAAGCCTCCTCCTCGGCGTCCTGCACCGCGCGGCCGCAGTCGGGGCACTTGCCGTCGACCAGCTGGGTCTCGGTCCAGAAGCTCTCGCAGTCCTTGCAGTATTTGCCGCTGTACTTGCCCTTGTAGATGTCGCCGTTGTCGTACATCTTGCGGAACACCCGCTGGATGGCCTGGACGTGATAATCGTCGGTCGTGCGGATGAAGCGGTCGTTGGAGATGTTCATCAGCTTCCACAGATCGAGGATGCCCTTGTCGCCGGTGACGATGCGGTCGACAAATTCCTGCGGCGTGACGCCGGCGGCCTTGGCCTTGGCCTCGATCTTCTGGCCGTGCTCGTCGGTGCCGGTGAGGAACATCACGTCATAGCCCCGCAGACGCTTGTAGCGGGCGATGGTGTCGGTGGCCACGGTGCAGTAGGCGTGGCCGATGTGCAGCTTGTCCGAGGGGTAATAGATCGGGGTGGTGATATAAAAGGTCTTTTTCTCCATGTCTCTTTTTTCTCCTGTCTGCTTCGTTTCTTGTCCGGGCCTCGTCTCTCAGCCCTCGGTATCGGCCGCTTCTTCCTCTTCTTCGACGGGGACCGCCGGCCAGTTGATCTCATCGTCGGGGATGTGGTAATAGCTGAACACATCCGGTTCATCCGTGTAATTGCCGTCTGCGTCATAGACGCGGCGGACGGAGCGGGCGCCATAGCCGACCTTGACCTCCAGGCCGTATTTCTCCCGATAGGTCTCGTCGTAAGCGGGCCACTCATAGTGCAGCATGTCCACATGCGAGCCGTCCACGTCCGTGCCCCAGACCTCGATCGTCAGGCTGCGGCCGCTTTCGTCGACCCCGGCCTTGAGCCGGATGGGGTAGTCGCGGTTATTTGTGAAGGCGAAGTTCGTGCTGGGCCAGTCTACCGTCGCGTCCAGTCCCAGCGGCAGATAGCCGACGACCATCGTGTGGCAGACGCGCTCGTCGATCTGCAGGTTGGCATAGAGCACGGCGTTGTACAGCGTGGAGGAAACCTGGCAGATACCGCCGCCAAGGCCCATCTCGTGCGCCGTTCCGTTGTAGGTCGGTGCAGGCAGGAAGCCCGCTTCCGCCGTGCGCTCGCCCACCACGTCGTTGTAGGAGAACTGCTCGCCCGGCTGCAGGACCATGCCGTCAAAGCGGCTGCAGGCCAGACGGATATTGGAAATACGGTTGGCCGTGCTGCCCCAGAGATAGGTCAGGCAATCGCCCAGCTTGTCATGGAAGAGCACCTCCCGCAGGCTTTCGGCCGTGATCTCGGGTTCGATCAGCTTGATGGGGATCTCCACCGTTTCCATGATGTCCGAGCTCTCCCAGGCCTTCCTCGCGGCCTCGGCGTCGATCTCGACGCCCATGACCTCGGGGATGATCTCGTCCTTCTCGGGGTCGTAATATGCGTTGGCGCTCTCCCGGCTGTACTCTTCGGCGATCGCGTTAAAGTCCGGGCTGGTAACGGCGTCTGTGAGGACCTGATCCCATACCAGCTCCTTTTCCCCGTTCACCAGCGCCTCACGCACCCGGGAGGCGATGGCGCTGCGGTCCAGCGCCACCTGTCCGGCGCCCTTGACCACCACCAGCTTCGACTTTTCCTGGTCAACGGTATAGCTCTCGCCCGCCGTGATCTCGTCAAAGCGATCAGCCGCCTCGTTCACGCGCGAGGCGATATAGCCGTCGTCCGGCGTCAGCTCGGCGTGGCCGAGATCCTTCGGCGCCAGCAGATCGCTGATATAGGTGAAGAGGTTTTCAAACCAGTCGTCGCCATGGCCGTAGCGGAAGGCCTGCTCCGCCGCGTCCTCGTTTCGCAGCACGAGCCCGGCCTCGAGATAGTCCACATCGAAGCTCACGTCCTGCGGCAGCGTCACATGCAGCGTGCCGCCGTTGGTCTCTTCCCACTTGCCCTCTTCCAGAGCCTTAATGGTGTCCTCGCGGGTCATGCCGCCCACATAAATCTCACCGATATACACGTTGGGCAGGTTGTTTGGGCTGTTTGTGATCAGATAGCCCCCCACCGCAGCGCCGGCACAGACGATCAGCGCCAGGGAGGCGAGCACGATCAGGCCGATCAGACCGCGTTTTGCGGCTTTCCCGGCTTTTTTGCGCTTGGCCTGCTTGCGGTTGCTCTCGGCCTTTTCGTCCGCCGCGGTCTTTTCGCTCGCCGCGGTCTTTTCGCTCGCCGCGGTCTTTTCGCTCGCCGCGGCCTTTTCGAGCGCCGCGGCTTTCTTCTTTTTGACAGGAGCCTCGTCAGATGCGGTCTTTTTCTTCTTGGCAGGCTCTTCGCCGGTCGAGACCTTTTTCTTCTTTTTCACAGGCTCTTCGTCGGTCGGGACCTTTTTCTTCTTTTTCACGGGTTCCTCGTCCGCCGCGGCCTTTTCGAGCGACGCGGCTTTCTTCTTCTTTTTAACAGGCTCCTCGTCCGACATGGCCTTTTTCTTCTTTTTCACCGGCTCTTCGGGAGAGGCTTCTTCCTTTCCCTTCCCGCCGTCTTTTTTCTCGGCGGGTGCGCCGTCAAGTCCGGAAAAAAGCTCCTGATCGAGCCATTCCGGGTAATCTCTTTTTTCTTCGCTCATAGCTGTTCCTCACTGCCGGATTGTTCTTTGCTCTCGCCGCCCACCTGCTGTTGATACAGCTCGGTGAACATTTCCTCTTCGCTCTTGGGAACGGCGATCTTCTCCTCGGCCTCATAGGCCTCGCTGAGCCAGGGCGTTCCCTCGATGCGGCCGCTGGTCTGGGCCTCCAGCAGGATGCCGATCAGCGTATTGGAGATCAGGAAGCCCGGCACCGTAAAGTGCCATCTTCCCTCCTCCTCCACCGCCCAGCCCTTCTGCCGGAAGGCCAGCAGCGCCTGGTGGATCGGGCGCCAGTCGCACTGGGTGCGGATGCGGTAATCCCGCTCGGAGATGCCGCGCACCGTGCGCATGCC
>CAMHER010000174.1 GCA_946184215.1 uncultured Clostridia bacterium
GGCACCTGGCTGATGGAGATGACGGTGGAATCCGCCTCCACCTGCACCGGCTCGTCCTCGTAGCCGACGATGCTGCCGTTTTCGTCAAAAATCGCCTTTTTGAAAACCGGACCTTCTTCGGTGATCTTCTCGATCTGCATGCCGAAGACGAATTCGGCGCCGTCCAGCTCGGCGTAGGAGACCTCGCTGGAGCTGGCCGTCACATTTTTGCTGCGGGCATAAAGCGTCACATGGCGCGACCCATTGCGCAGAGCCGTGCGGGCTACGTCCATGGCCGCATTGCCCATGCCGATGATGGCAACTCGGTCGCCCAGTTTATGCCCCCTGGGATTGGCCAGATAATTCAGGCCGAAGAGGACATTGCCGAGGCTCTCGCCCTCCAGACCCAGCGTACGGGGCTTCTCGGCGCCGGTGCCGATGAAAATAGAGGAATACCCGTCGCGAACCAGCTCGTCGATCATCAGAACGGAGCCGATCGTAGTATTCGTGCGGATCGTGATGCCCATCTCTTCCATCCGCGCCTGATATCGGTCCAGGAAGCTCTTGGGAAGGCGGAACTCGGGAATGCCATACTGCAGCAGCCCGCCGATCTTTCCCTTCCACTCAAACACCGTGACCGGATAACCTGCCTGCGCCAGCTTGATCGCAACGGTCATGCCCGCCGGGCCGCCG
Organism: uncultured Clostridia bacterium; assembly: GCA_946184215.1. GTDB lineage: Bacteria > Bacillota > Clostridia > Oscillospirales > Oscillospiraceae > Limivicinus. The sequence goes on from CAMHER010000174.1 coordinate 673, forward strand.
CCGATGACGGCTGCTTTTTTGTTCTTTCTCTCCGGTCTTTTGATCTCCATGCGATCCAGATACATGTCAGAGATGTATTCCTCGATGCTGGAAAAGTGCACCGGCGTCTCCTTGATGCCGCGGATGCAGTGACCGGCGCACTGCTTTTCGTGGTTGCAGACGATCGCGCAGACTGCGGACATGGGGTTGTTTTCAAAGAGCATCTCCCCGGCCTCCATCAGCCGGTTTTCCTTGAAGAGCTGGATCACCGTGGGGATAGGTGTGTGTACCGGGCAACCTTGCAGTTGAGACATCGGTTTGCCTCAGCGACGATATGTAATGCCATATGGATCCTCCCTGATAAAGAATCTTCAGCTCTGCGCTGAGCGACGACGTGCGGCTTCTTCCTGCGCTTTTCTGTACCAAGTATACATGATTGTGCATCCAGTGTAAAGTTATTCCTGGGACTGTCTGAAAAGACGGTCCCAGGAACGCTCCGGAAGAAATCAGTAGAACAGTCCGCCGAGGCTGAACACGCCGAGCGCGGCGAGCAGCACGTTGATGGCTACGTTCGCCACAGACAGCAGGAACAGATCCTTGAACATCTTGTTGTTCTCCTCGTTGGTGGTCTCCTTGGAGGCGGAGATCGAGGACATGATGATGGCGCCGCCGGTGGACAGCGGGCTGATGGCAGCGGCAAAGGAGGTGGCGGTCACGGCGGCGATGAGCTCCTGGTAATGGAGATTCGGCGCGAACTTCACCACGACCTCGGAAATGATCGGGAACAGAGCGGGCATGACCACACCGGTGGTGGAGCTGACCCAGCTCAGGATGCCGGAGGTGGCGGCGAGGATCGGAGTCGCGCTCTTCTCACCCATGAGGCCGGTGAGGAAGTCGGAGACCATGGAAATACCGCCGAGCTTGTTGATGACGCTGATCAGAGTACCGACGCCGCAGATGAACACCAGCGTGCCCCAGGGGATGCCCTTGATGGCCTTTTTCTCATCGGCCGCGCCGAGGAGGATCAGAATGGAGGCGGCCACAAAAGCGGTCAGACCGGTGTCGAACTGGAAGCCGATGCAGAGCACGACCATTGCGACGATGGCGATGATGGTATAGGTCTGGGCGCGGTTGAACTTGGGGATGTCCTTGAGCTTGAGGGGGTTGTCCGCCTTGACCTTGTAGCTCTTGGTGGCGATGTAGATGATCAGCGTGAAGATGAAGCCGGAGAGCAGCGTGGAGAAGAAAATGTGCGCGGTGTTGTAGTTCTGCAGCTGGCTGAGCAGGGTGCCCGTGGTATCGGCCAGCTCGCCGGAGGTCACGCGCTCCAGTTCCTTCTCTGTCAGGCTCTTGGCCAGTACGCCCGTCAGAGACAGGGGCGATGCGCAGCCCGCGTTGGCGCCCAGCTTGGCGAAGAGCGCCGTGGTGACAGGATTGATCTTCATCTCAAAGGCCAGATACACCGCAAAGGTGGTCATCAGGATGCCGGCGGCGATGTGGCCGGGGCCGATGGCGGAGATAAAGGCCGAGAGGAAAAACATCAGCACGGGGATCAGCACGGTCTTTTTGCCGACCAGCGCGACGATCTTCTTGGAGAAGAGATCCAGCGTGCCGTTCTGCGAGGCCATACCGAAGAGGAAGGTCACGCCGACGAGGGTGACAAACATGGAGCTGTCAAAGCCGGAGGTGATGGCCTTGGCCTTCATGCCGCCGAGGGTGCCGAGGATGAAGGCCGCGCCGAGAGCCAGAAAGCCCAGGTTGACCTTTTTGATGAAGCCGATCGCCACAACGATGGCAAGCACAACCAGAGAAATGATGGCAAGAGTCGTTTCAGACATGGTGATTCTCCTTTTCTATCTTACTTACGGATCACAGCCACGCCCTCCATCAGGAGGTTGGCCGTGCGGAAGCCAAAGGTGTCGTCGATCACGGGGATCGCGCCGTTTTCTTTATAGTCCACGCCGCATTCCAGCACGCCGGCCGGATGGCCGATGCGGATGAACTGCGTGTCCACGTCTTCGGGAAGCACCTGCTGCACGATGCTTCCGGGGACGACCGCCGCAGCGGCCGTGCACATGGCGCCGGTCATCGCGTAGCTGGGGTGGGTCTTCTGCATGCTCATCATGTGGCTCAGGAGATCGATCTGCTCCTTTTTGATCTCCTTGCCGTCGGGCGTGACATAGTCGTCCGCCTCGGCCACAAAGGTCATCTTCGGGATGCCGGGGGTCTCCCAGGCGGAGCGGGTGTAATCCTTGCAGAGGCCGAGTTTCACGGCGGCAAGGCCGCGCACTTTTTCGAGCAGATCGAGCTTTTCCGCGTCCGCGTTCAGCTCGTCGGGCAGTTCTTTCCCGGTGAGACCAAGATCCTTCGCCCGGGCGAAAACCAGAGGATTGGCTGCGTCAACGATCGAGACCTCGACCGGGCCGTAGCCGGGCACTTCCAGTACATCCACCGCATTTCCGGTTGGCAGCAGCCCGTGGCCGAGCGTCCCGGCGGGATCGACAAACTTCAGCTTCACGGGAGAGGCCGTGCCCGGCACGCCCGCGATGGCAAAATCACCGTCATATTCCACGCAGCCGTCTCTGGTGACGACATCCGCTTCAATGATCTTGTCGGTGTTGGTGTTGTAGATGCGCACGGAGGTCAGGCCTTCCTTCGGCTCGACCAGGCCCTTTTCGATGGCGAAGGGGCCGACGCCGGAGGAGATGTTGCCGCAGTTGCCCTTGTAGCTGACCAGGGGCTTGTCCACGGAGACCTGGGCAAAGGTGTAGTCCACGTCGGCGTCGGGGCGGTCGGACTTCTTGATGATGGCGACTTTGCTGGTCACGGACTGCGAGCCGCCCAGACCGTCGATCTGCTTTTTGTCGGGGCTGCCCATCAGGCGGAGCAGCAGCGGCTCCCACTCGGCCTTGTCGTCGGGAAGATCGGTCTCAAGGATGTAGACGCCCTTGCTGGTGCCGCCGCGGAGGATGGTCACGGGGAGTTTGGTGACGTTTTTCATTTCAGCTCTCCTTTACGCGTTCTTCTGCTTCCGGTTGTAATTGATCAGGCTGCCGCAGCGGATGATCTCTTTCTCCTCGTCGGTCAGCGGCGCAATGGCAAGGGTCAGGGGCTTGACCGTCTCTCCCAGCACATAGGCCGGGATATTCGTCATGTCGCCCTCGAGCGCCTTGCGAATGTTCGGGACGAAGATGTAATCGTCGTCGGCGAAGTCGGGCTCGCCGACCATCACAAAGGGCACCATGCCCCAGTTGATGAGGTTGGAGCGGTAGCGCTTGGTGGCGTACTCCACGGTGATGTTGGCGCCGCCCAGCAGCACGCGCTGGCAGGAGGCGGCCTGCTCGCGGGCGGAACCGTCGCCGGGCTTGACCGCGTAGATCGTGCTGGAAAGGTCGACCGTCTCGTCCTTCAGGCTCTCGAAGCCAGGGATCGTACGGATCTGATCGAGCACAGCCTGCACTTCGGCAGGGCAGTCGCCCGCCTTGCGGGCCTTCTCGTTTGCCATGACAGCCTTGGCCTTGCCCACGTACTCAGGTACGCGGCGGCTGAGGGTGAATTCCGCCAGACCCATGGGGTTGGAGCGGAAGGAGCCGGTCTCGCCGGAGGGGATCAGCTCGTCGGTGGTGGTGACGGGGTCGGTGATGTAG
>CAMHER010000175.1 GCA_946184215.1 uncultured Clostridia bacterium
TTGTGATGAAACAGTGTTTTTCTATTTCACTGTCTCTCACAAAGGGAGCATATCATTCGTGAGAGGTTTTTCCCTTACCCCCAGAGGCCGGAGAGCCAGCTGAGGATCTCATTGGCGTCGCTTTCGCCCGCCATCTCCAGAATCCAGAGCACAAAATCAAAAGGATTGGACACGGTTTACACTCCTTTCCTTTGACAATGCGATATTACCGCGTCGCGTAGCGGTACAGGAACGTGACTGCCTGCGCGCGGGTGCAGGGCTGCAGCGGGGCGAAGAGGACGGAGCTGATGCCGTTGGTGATGCCGTTCTTCACCGCCCAAGCCACGGGCGCGCCATAGTAGGCGCCGGCGTTTACATCACGGAAGCTCGTGCCGCCGAGGGCAGACTGCTTCGCGTCGGGATTGAACTTCTGATCATAGCGATAAAGGAACGTGACGATCTGCGCGCGGGTGCAGGTCTGGTCGGGGCTGAACTTATCGGCGCTCGTGCCGGTGGTGATGCCGTTCTCAGCCGCCCAGGCGACCGCCTCGGCGTACCCGCCCTCTGTGAGATCGGTGAAGGCCGCAGGCTGCGTCGGTTCGGGACTGCCTGCCATGCGCCACAGGAAGGTCACGATCTGCGCACGGGTGCACTTCTCGTTCGGGCTGAACGTGGTCGGGCCCGTGCCCTCGGTTACGCCCTTCTGCACCGCCCAGTTGATGGCGGTCTTGAACACCTCGGAGAGACCCGCAATATCGTCAAAAGCCGTCTGCACCGGGAGCGCCTTCAGGATCGTCTCCGCGATCAGGGCGTGGCTCGGCACATCGGGATGGGAGTTGTCCACAAAACGCAGATCCTTGTCCGGCAGCGTGACATGGATCACGCGTCCGTTGTAATTCGGCTGCATTTTTACGAACAGGTTCATCTCGCCGAAGACCAGCTTGAGAATGCCGCCGAGATTGCCGAAGCCGTCATAATTCAGCGTGTAAGACGGGACGACCAGCGTGACATTCGGGTTGATCTCAAAGATGCGCTTGACGATCTTGGGATAATTGATGCGGTAATTCACCTCGCACTGGAGCGCGAGATTGGCAATCTTGGCGGGATAGAGCGGATCCTTCATCGAGATCACCGCCATCAGGGCTGCGATCGCCTGCATCGCGCCGGCTTCGTCGTTGGTATCGACGTCGCTTGTGTCGCCGCCGGCATCGTTCAGTGCTTCCACCGCCTCGGCCTGCTCAGCCTCGGTTGCCTCTCCGAGCTCCACCTGAGGAGCATATTCCGCAGCCTGCTCAAATACCTCGGTATCATTTTCGGCGACCGCCTGCGCTGCGTCCGCAACGGCTTCTTCTTCGGTGACCGGCTGTCCCTGCTGGGCTGCCTGCTCCACCAGCAGCTTCACGAGATCGGCCATGACCGTGCCGAGGATCGGCACATAAATGTCGTTTGCGCCGATGGACATCGTGACCAGATTGGAGTTGCTGATTGCCTTCGGATAAAGCTCGCTTTCCTGCAGCTCCAGCAGGTTTTCATAGCTGAAGGAGCCGTTGGACATGCCGCCGGCAATGTCGACCAGTTCTTTGCTGTCGCCCTTGTAGTTCTTGTCCAGCACCATGAGGAGCTCTTCCGTGCGGAAGGCGCACTGCGCATAGTGATGGAAGGTTCCGTCTGCCTCTGAAGCGCCGACCGCTTTGGCGATCAGGGACGCATAGGTGCCCTCGACCTCATGCAGACGGGTGAAGTCCGTGGCATGCCAGTGGTTTGCCAGACCGTCGCTGCCGAGCTCCTCGAGTTTCTGCTGCTTAAGCACGGCGAACGTGGCGGCATACTCGGGCGTTCCCTCCACGAGGGCGTTTTCCGCATCCTGAAGGCTGTTCAGGCTCGCGATGGCGTCGCGCACGTCCATGTCCACGGCAGCTTCGCCCCAGACGGCATAATCCTGCTTCATTTTCTCCCAGCCGGGGAGACCATAGCCGGCGACGGCACTGTCGCCGAGGGAGGTGTAGGTCCCGTACTGCCAGACGTCCTCGGCGGTCGCGGCAAACGAGACCACGCTGCACAGACTGAACGCCATGGCGATCGTCAGCAGCACTGCGATTGTTTTGCGCATTGATTTCATTTTTCTTCCTCCTGCATGATAAACGTGACATTTATAACGTTTGGGCTTATAATATCGGAAATAACTTTACGAATCAACGAATTCGTTGAAATCGTTATAAAATGGAGAAAATGTAACATGAACAAGGCGGAGTATTCCAAGCGAAGCATGGCAGAGGCGCTCCTGCATCTGATGGAGACAGAGGACTATGACCGCATCACGATTCAGCAGATCGTGGATGAGGCGGGCGTCTCGCGCATGGCGTTTTATCGGAATTTCGAGACAAAGGACCAGATCCTTCAATATTACGTGGATCGTATCACGGACGAATTTGTGCGGGATGCCCACATGAAAGAAAAGTATGACAACGCGGAGATGCTGGATTATTTCATTGCGATCTTCCGGCATCTGACGAGTCAGAGAAAACTGAGTTCGCTGCTGATTCACGCAGGGAAGTTTGATCTGGTGCGCGGCGAGTTTGAGCGTATTCTCTCCTACCGCGCAAAGGATCATAAAGATCTGTACCGCTATCACTTCCTCGGCGGCGGGATCTGCAGCATCTATTACGCATGGCTTGTAAGCGGCTGCGAGGAGTCGGTCGAGGAGCTGACGGACATGATCCTGCAGGTAGCGACGCTGCCGCGGAGCTCGTAAAAACAAGAAATCCGAACCTTGTGCCGATCGGCGACGGGTTCGGATTTCGTCACTTTGATGGGGGCTGCTAATTCCGATCCTTCCTTATCATGTAACGAGCAGCTCCAGTCCGTGGGTCTGGACATCGCCGTTGACTGCGGCATAGATCCACTCCGCAACGCTGACGCCATCTTCTAGCGCATCGAAGACGTTGCTGGAAATGATGGTGTGCTGCGTGTTGCCGGTGTCTGCATCCTCGCCGCAGCGCCAGATGTAAATACCGACGTTGGGAATGCTCTCCTGCAGGTCGGCGACCATTTTTGCCAGATCCTTCTGGAACTGGTCTCCCAGCGCTTTGGTCTGATCCATTTTTCCAGTGTTGATATAGGACTGATACTGCATCAGCGTATCGTCCCGATAGGAGCAGTCAAACAGGATCTTCACGGTGTCACCGCGCTTGTTGTAAAGTGCGGTCAGACTGTCCAGCACCAGATTGTTGCCGGTGAGCCTGTCGGAAATCGCCTGGGGAGTATTCCAAAGCTCCGTTGCCGTTTCATGCCAGCCGTCATAGAGCAGCAGCGAGCTGTCCACGCTGACCGTGATGTTTTCAGCCGAAGGGAAGCGGTCAATCACATCGTCCGCCAGAAGCGATGTCGCAAAGCCGCCGGCGGAAAAGCCTGTTATGAGCAGTGTGTCTGGCTCTCCGACATATTGCTTTGCCGCTTCGATCAGAGCAGCATAATTGTTGTATCCGTTGTGATAGACGGTTTTCTCTTTCCCTCCGTCTGTATAGTGATATTCTCCGGTGCCGCAGTGGAAATCGCCTGTGGCATACGGCAGAACGAGAAACGTCCAGTCCTTGAACGGGTTCAATTCGCTGTCACTGCTGATTCCGCCGGAAGCGACAAAATCTTGAATGCTTGCCGTCGTGGCGTAGAATTCTTTTCCGCCCTCTGAGGTTTCGCCGGTGATGCTGACGCCGCCGCCGAAGAAGTACACCACCACTTTGTTCTCCGTGCCGAGCCGGATCAGACCGTGCCATTCGCTCCCGTCGGAGGACTTGGTCCCCTCCGGGGTGATTCGATACCATTTGCCGACCTCCGGCTCTCCAGTGAGCTCCGGATGCTTCACGAGGACGGTTTTACTGAGAATGATGCCCACTGCGACGGCGGCGATGACCACAAGCACGAGGAATATGATTAGAACGATTTTCCAGCCCCGTCTTTTCGGTTTTGCAGAGTTCATATGTTTGTCCTTCTTTCTCATCCTATTGTTGCTGTGATGGCCGCTTCCAAGCACCCGCGCAGAAACCATTCGCCATCCCATGCGGTAGCCATCAGCGCCTTGACAATCAACTGCCTCTCATCGTCATCAATTTTGATTTTGTATCGCATGAAAAAAGCCCTCCTTCGTTTGATGGTTTCATCATAACAAAGGAGGGCGTTGCTGTCGAATGTGCGAATAAAAAGAAAACACTCAGAACGGTATCAAAACCATTTTGAGTGCTTTCGTTTTGTGCCCTTGCAACGCCTACGTGGCACATCGCAGAACTCTTTTTGCGTATCCTGTGGAGATCACTTCTCATTC
>CAMHER010000176.1 GCA_946184215.1 uncultured Clostridia bacterium
ACTACCGGCGGCAGCATCATCGCGGGCCTCGTCATCGCGGCGCTGCAGTCCGGCGGCACCCTCAGCAAAATGCAGGCGAGGCTGGACGCCTGACGCCTGAAAAAAGGAGCTTCCCATGTCTTCTGAATACCTATCAAACGTCCGGCGGCTGCGCCCGGTGGTGCATACGATCACAAATTACGTCACCGCAAACGACTGCGCCAATCTGCTGCTGGCAGCAGGCGCATCACCCATCATGGCGGACGCTCCGGAGGAGACCGCGCAGATCGCAGCCATGGCGGACGCCGTGGTGCTGAATCTCGGCACCCTCAGCACTTCCAGAAAAGAGGCCATGCTACTTGCCGGGAAGGCCGCCTCTGCAGCGGACAAGCCCATTGTGCTGGATCCCGTGGGGGTCGGAGCCTCCGGTTTTCGCCGGGAAACGGCGGGGCTGCTGCTTCGGGAAGCAGAGCCTACGGTCATTCGCGGCAACCGGAGTGAGATCCGTGCCCTGCGCACCGGAGAGACCGGGGAGCGCGGGGTGGACACTGCCGACCTTCCGGAGGGCGACGGAGAAAACGCCCGCCTTCTGGCGAAACAGACCGGCGCTGTGGTTTTGCAGACCGGGGAGACGGATCTGGTTACCGATGGGGAGCAGGTCCTTCGGGTACAGGGCGGCAGCGACATGCTCTGCCTTGTGACGGGGGCGGGCTGTATGCTCAGCGCCCTCACCGGCGCCTTTCTGGCCGCGAACCCGGATCGTCCGCTTCTGGCGGCGGCCGCGGCGGCGGAGACCATGAGCGTCTGCGCCGAGATCGCCCAAAGGCGGCTGCGGACCGGAGAGGGGAACGCCAGCTTTCGCACCCGGCTCATCGACGCCATGTGCAATCTGACGCCGGAGACTTTCAGAAAATGGAGACAGGAAGCATGAGCAATTGCAAACCGGAGTGGATGCGGCTGTATGCCGTCACGGATCGCGCCTGGGTGGGGGAGCAGACCCTCTATGAGCAGGTGGAGTGCGCTCTGCGGGGCGGCGTCACCTGCGTGCAGCTGCGGGAAAAGCATCTGGATTTCGACGCCTTTCTCGCGGAGGCGAGGGAACTGAAAACCCTCTGCCAACGCTATGGCGTGCCGCTGATCATCAACGACAGTGTGGAGATCGCTCGCCTCTCTGACGCCGACGGCGTCCACGTGGGCCAGAGCGACATGCAGGCGAAGGACGTCCGCGACCTTCTGGGACCCGATAAGATTATCGGCGTCACGGCCAAGACCGTGGAGCAGGCCCTGCTGGCCCAGGAGATGGGGGCGGACTATCTGGGCACCGGGGCGTTTTTCGTCACGGACACGAAAAAGGACGCCCTGCCCATCACCCATGAGATGGCCCGCGCCATCACCGCGGCGGTGGACATCCCCGTCACCGGCATCGGCGGCATCACCCCGGGGAATCTGGACACGCTTGAGGGACTGGGGCTCGACGGCGTGGCGCTGGTGAGCGCGATTTTCTCCGCCCCGGACATCGAGCAGCGCTGCAGACAGCTGCGGACGCGCTGGATGTTCCCTGAAAACTGAATCAACCGCCGCGTATTAAATGCGGCGATTCCGCGGCAGATCGGGGGCACCACCTTCTGTCGCGTAACAAAAGTTAATGCGTCTCAGGAAAGGAGAAAACAGCATGAGAACAGCATTATCCATCGCTGGAAGCGATTCCAGCGGAGGCGCCGGGATTCAGGCCGACCTGAAAACCATGACCATGAACGGCGTGTTCGCCATGAGCGCGGTCACCGCGCTCACCGCGCAGAACACCACAGGCGTTCGCAGCGTCATGGAGGCCACCCCGGCGTTTCTGGCAGACGAGCTGGACGCGGTGTTTGAGGACATCCGTCCCGACGCGGTCAAAACCGGGATGGTATCGTCGTCGGCTTTGATCCGAGTCATTGCGCAAAAGCTCCGGCAGTACGAGGCGAAGAACATCGTGGTGGACCCCGTCATGGTGGCCACCAGCGGCGCGCGTCTGCTGCAGGAGGAGGCGCTGCAGACGCTGAAAACCGAGCTGCTGCCCCTGGCCGACGTGGTGACGCCGAACATCCCGGAGGCGGAGATCCTCGCGGATATGTCGATCACCAACGCGGAGGAGATGCGCGCCGCGGCAAAGCAGATCCACGACGCCTACGGCTGCGCCGTGCTGCTGAAGGGCGGGCACCGGGTCAACGACGCCAACGACCTGCTCTACGACGGCGAGACCTTCACCTGGTTTGAGGGCCGCCGCATCGATAATCCCAATACCCACGGCACCGGATGCACCCTCTCCAGCGCCATTGCGGCCAATCTGGCAAAGGGCTTCGAACTGCCGGACGCTGTGCGCCGCAGTAAGGAATACATCTCCGGCGCGCTGGCCGCCATGCTGGATCTGGGGCAGGGAAGCGGCCCCATGAACCATGCCTTCGACCTCCGGGGCGAGTTTGCAAAGGAGGCGCAGTGACATGGAAAAACGCACCTCTTTGTTTGAAAACGGCTTGATCTGGTTCGGCGCCGGCGTCTCCATCGCGGAGATCGTCACAGGCACCTATCTGGCGCCGCTGGGCTTCGGAAAGGGCGTCGCGGCGATCCTGCTGGGACATCTGATCGGCTGCGTGCTGCTGTATCTGGCGGGCCATATGGGCGGCGTCCTTCGGCGCAGCGCCATGGAAACCGCGAAGCTCTCTTTCGGCCAGAAGGGCGCGCTGCTCTTCGCGGTGCTGAACATTCTCCAGCTGGTGGGCTGGACGGGCATTATGATCTACGACGGGGCTCTGGCCGCCGACACCATCTTCGGTGTGGGCCGCTGGGTCTGGTGCCTGGTGATCGGGGCGCTGATTATCCTCTGGATCCTGATCGGCATCCAGAACCTCGGCAAGGTGAACACCGTGAGCATGGCGGCGCTGTTTCTGCTGACCATCGTGCTGAGCGTGGTGGTGTTCCGCGGCGGCGCAGTGCCCTCCGGAGAGAGCATGAGCTTCGGCGCGGCGGTGGAGCTCTCGGTGGCCATGCCACTGAGCTGGCTGCCGCTGATCAGCGATTATACCAGAGAGGCGAAGGAGCCGAAAAAGGCCGCCGCCGTGAGCGCTGTGGTCTACGGCCTCGTGAGCTGCTGGATGTATCTGATCGGCATGGGCGCGGCGATCTTCACCGGCGAATATGATATCGCTCTGGTGATGGTGCGGGCAGGCCTCGGTGTCGCGGGACTTCTGATCATCGTCTTTTCCACGGTCACGACCACGTTCCTGGACGCCTACAGCGCGGGCATTTCTGCCGAGACGGTGTTCCCGAAGGCCTCCGGCAAGTGGATCGCCGTGGCGGCTGCGGTTCTGGGCACCGTCGGGGCCATCGTCTTCCCCATGGACGACATCACGGACTTCCTCTATCTGATCGGCTCGGTCTTCGCGCCCATGGTGGCCATCCAGATTGCGGACTTCTTCTTCCTGCACCGGGACGACACGGAGAAGGTCGTGAGCCTGCGTAATCTGATCCTCTGGGTGATCGGCTTCGTGCTCTACCGGCTGCTGATGCGGGTGGATCTCCCGGTGGGCAACACCCTGCCGGACATGGTCATCACCGCGCTTCTTTGCTGGGCTGTGAATGCCTTCGCGCCAAAGAAAGCGTGAGCGCAAAATCGTCTGTTTTTCTTCGGAAAGACAGGCGATTTTTGTTGTAATATCAATGGTTTGCAGGCTTCTTGATTGTTTCTCGTTCTTTGCGAAAAGTTGTTTTCCACCCCAAGATAGCCCCAAACCTATGTAGTCATTGGAATCTGTGGAATTTTATTAGAGTGATTTATCCGTTTGCTGCCAGGCTCTTTATATATTGCTCCATACGATCCGAGCTTTCTCTTTGCATCCTGTCATTGACGTGGCCATATACATCTAAGGTAAAAGCCGCTGATGCATGATAGGGAAAATTCTTAGAGAACTGTGCGAGTGGAAGGGTGTGAAGATTGCGGAGGCAGAAGTGTGTCCAGACCACCTCCACATGCTAGTGGAGATTCCTCCAAAACTGTCGGTTTCCAGTTTCATGGGGTTTCTGAAAGGTAAAAGCTCAATACTGATCCATGAAAGGCACGGAAATCTCAAATACAAGTACTATACTTATGGCTTATAGATCGTAACAATGTTTAAGGCAACCAATGATACCTGTTCGCTGCCAATCAATCAAATCCGTTATCTACACTCGTACCACAAAAATCCCTGAAATCTCAACGATTTCAGGGATTTTACTTTTTCTATTAACTTCCA
>CAMHER010000177.1 GCA_946184215.1 uncultured Clostridia bacterium
AAAGCGAGAAAATGCCGCATCCCATCGATTAGACATCATTGTCTGGTTCAACAAACTCCGATTTATTTGTCTGTTTACCAGTCATCATCCAGCATTGCAGACAGGCTCTCGGCCTCGTCTACTCAAAGCATTCTATCACAAAAAGAAAAGAACGGCAATTCTATCAAAATTACCGTTCTTTTATGCCTAAATACGCCCAAAAGTACACTTTTTAAGCTAAGTACGCCTAAAAGTACACCGCGGGAAAGAATTATGTAAACCATTTGACGTCAGGGTCATTCGCCGTCTGCTAAGTATTCGCTCGGTCAATATTTGAACTTGCTTAGCAAATTGTGTTTATGCCGTTACCACAGCCAAATACTTGTGCTAAGGAAGATCAGGTTGATTCCTGCAGTAATCATTCCGCATCCGACAACCACGCCGATAACACCAAGGCCCAACAGCGGGTTCAAAATTACAATCACGCCAGGCGTCAAATTGCACTCCCTCGGTTTCGGCTTTTGGAAAACCTGAAAAAGCATCCGCCTTTGTCAGCTGAGACAAAGGCGGATGCTTTCCGCGCCCCGCATACTCCGCAGAGAAGGGCGGGCGTTGGGCCTCTTTTTCCGTCGCCTTACGGCTCGCGCCACTTGATGACCTCAGGGGGCTCGGTGAGCGCGACCGCCCAGTCGACGACCTCGAGCACACCGTCCCAGGTAGCGGGTTCGCCCTTGCCGTTCCTGGCCATCTCAAGCGTGGCCTTCTCGGCGTCGCTGAGCGCGTCCTTGGCTTCGAGCCTTGCGACGATCCCGCGGTTGATCTTTTTCATGATCAGCCGCAGCGGGGCGGAGAGCTTGCTCATATCAAAGCCGCCCTGCAGGGTGAACACCGGGATGTCGGAAGCAAGGCTGTGGTTCTTCCTGCAAGTTTCTCCCATGGCCGCGCCGGGAGGAGACATGCCCACCTGCACGACGCCGCAGACCTTATTGTTTTTAAGCGCCTTGTCCAGGCCGGAGACCCTTCCGCCCATAATCCAGCCGACATACACGACCTCGATCCCCTTCGGCAGCGGGCAGCGGTCGGCGGGATAGGCGGGAATGGCGAGCATCCTCGACATGACTCTCGCGTAGCGCTCACAGGAGCCGGTGGCGGATTTATAGATGACAGCACGAATCATAAGTCTTCCTCCCTTGAAATCAGACGATGCGCCTGTCGCGGACCTGCGAATCGTAGTGTTTGTTGAGGAACGGCCGGACAACGTAGTAGATGAGCTTGTTCTCAAAGTTGCCCATGTAAATGACAAAGGTGACGACGAAGAACAGCAGCCCGATCAGCCCGAGCTTGCCAAGCAGCTTCAGCAGCGCCTTTGCGATCTCTTTCTTGTTGCATTTCATCTTGCCTTACCGCCTTTCTTAATACGCGTCGGAGTCGTCGAAGTTGAGGAGCGTGGGATCGAGCGGCTCCTCGTTGAGGACGATGGACATGTACTGGTTGACGCAGTCGCGCATGTTCTGCCGCGAGACGGTGCGGCTGTCCTCCAGGTCGTGCTCGATGAAGATGAAGTGGAAGCCGAGATCGCGCGCCTGCTCCTCCATGATTGCGTGCACGCCGAGCATGCCCTTGCAGGCGATGTTGTCATTCATCAGGACCATGTCGCAGTTGAAGTTGTGCGCCCATTCCCACACGGCGTTGACGTTGTCCCAGCCGCCGACGGCCATGTGGCGCATCGTCGCCTTCTGCGTGAGCCGCGCGAGGTCGTCGATGGCCTTGTCGGGGTCCTCGGTGTCGATCATATTGAAGCCCATGGTCGAGTCCATGTTCAGCACGATCGCGATGCCCCAGCAGTTCTGCACCCAGGTCGGGAAGTCGGTGTAATACACGGCCGAGGGGCCCCAGAGGAAGGCGCGGTGGCGGGTCTTGCCGCCGAAGGGCTGATACTTCTTCTCATAGCACTTGCGCAGGCGCTTCATGACCTTGCGGTCGACCTTGTTGAAATAGGGATCCGCGCCGTTGACGGACTGCCACTCATAGAGCTTGTAGAGGGTCTCGGACACGCCGACCTCGGCGGTGTAGCCGGTCTTCATGTAATCCCACTTCTCAAGCTCAAAGTTGTTCTGTTCGTTGATGCGCCTGGCGGCCTTGAAGAAGGCGTCCCAGTTGAACTTGACGCCGTACTGCTCCTCGACGAAGGCGATGGTCTCCTTCATGATCTGCCGCGAGAAGGGCAGAGCGAGCTCATCGTCGTTGTGGATCATGGCGAGCGTGGCCTGGTAGTCGGGCAGGCCGACGCGGCGGCGCTGGAACATTGAGGTAGCCTCAGACGCGTTGCAGGGCATATTGGTGGTGATGAGCGCCTTGCCCACCAGCGGGAAGGCGTCGTCGAGGGCGACGCCGGTCTCCGCCGCGCAGCGCGAGCACACGTCCGCCGGCAGGCCGAAGGACTCGGCCACGTCGATGTAATAGGGCTCGATGTGCTGGTCCACGTCGCAGATGATGAATTCCGGCAGCGTCTGCAGCGGCACGGGGTACAGTCCCGGGAAGCCGGTCATGAACAGCTCCGGCAGCACCTCGTCCATGGGGACGAGCTTCTCGCTCTTCGCCTGGCTGGCGCCGAGACGGCGGTCATGCGAGAGGATGTATCCGATGCGGCCGGTGAGGCTGCGGACGATGGCGTGCATCTGCGCGTGCGCGACGCGCAACTCCTCGCCGCGGTAGCCCTCGAACAGGCGGTCGATGAACATGAAGGTGCCGAGGTACGAGCCCATCCAGCGGTATTCCCAAAAGCCCTTCATGATGGACACCGGCGCGGAACCGACCATCTTCACCATGGCCAGGACGTTGTTCAGCCAGGACGCGTAATCGAACATCGTGTCCTTGACGCCGCGCCACTCCCTGTACTTCGCGACGCCGGTCACATCGTGATAGCGCGAGCGCTGGCCGCCTTTCCCGTTCTCAGCGCGCCATACCGGGTCGAATCTTTTCAGCTTATCGTCGATGAAGCCAATGAGTTTTCCCATGTTCTTAGCCTCCTATTCGTTGATCTTCTTGATCTCCAGGCTCTCCACAAAGGCCTGGAACCGCGTGCGGAGCTGGCCGACCGAGCCGAGAGCGTACTCTTTCTCGATCGTGCAGCAGGGGATGCCGTTCTCGGCGCTCATGATATGGGAGGCGAGCACCTTCTCATAGCTCCAGAACTCGCAGAACTTCATGTTCTCGTAGATGATGCCGTCGGCCTTGTACTCGCGCGCGAGGCGCAGCAGCTCGCTGTGGCGCTGGTCGATCTTCATGCCGTCCATGAAGCGGGCGCACTGGTTCCAGTGCAGATAGTGGCGGCAGATCGCGTCGAAGGCGCTCTCGCCGTCCAGGATCTCGATCTTCTCACGGCTCGGCAGGCTGCCGAAGCAGTAGCGGTCGGCCACGACCATCGCCCCGCAGGTCTCGATGAGTTTGGTAAAGTCGGGGTCGTCGACCTCCGAACCGGCGAGCACGACGCGCGCGCGGAACGGGAATCTCGGCTCCGGCTCTCGGGTCTTGATCTCCTCGAGCGTTTCCTTGAGATAGGGCAGGATCAGCTCGTGCGGGCAGACCTCGCTGACGACCTGGATCACGTGGAACTCATAGCCGGTGATGGGCGGATTGTCCAGCTTCCTGAACTCCCCGATCTGCGTGATCACCTCGCAGAGCTCGTTGAAGCGCTCGATGGCGCGGCGCATCGCCTCGTCCGAGGTGTCCACCTTCAGGACCTTCTCCATCGGAGCCAGCACATGCTTGCGCAGCTGTGCCTTGTAGTAGTCGAGATGCGTCTTGTCGCCGCGCATCGGCGGATCGATGATGGTGACGAAGAAGTTCTCGTGCTTGATGGGATTGAGCAGATAAAGATGCTCCTCCATCCGTTCCATGGCCGCGCAGCTCTCCGATCCGAAGACCGCGGAGAGATAGTTGTAGCCGCCCTCGATCGCGCGCTCAAGGATCGAGCGGACGTAGGGGCAGGTGCGGCCTGTCATGTAGTAGGTCGCCACATCCGTGGACGTGCAGCGCGGCGCGCGGAGCCTCGTGGAGAAGCAGCCGTCGAGATTCAAAAGCACCTCGGGCAGATAATAGCAGTTGTAGCCCAGCGCGTGCTTTCCCTCTTCTACGGCTTTCGTCACAAGCTCGTTCTGCGCATCCTGCAGAAGGTTTTCAAAAAAGATCAGATGCTTTAGATCCTTCAAATCAGATACACCCTTTCAAAAGACTTGTTTTCTCTCATGTCGTCTGA
>CAMHER010000178.1 GCA_946184215.1 uncultured Clostridia bacterium
CAGATCAAGCTTGCGGCCCTCTCTTGCCCCGTGGACATAGAAAACGGGCAGGCCGTCCGACCAGGCGAGGCCATAGTGCAGCGGCACGACATAGGGCCGCCCTCCGGCGTTGATGCCCAGATGCAGTACCCGCGCCCGCTCCAGGATCGCGCGGATCTCCTCGCGGTCCGTGATCTCCCGGTCTTTTCTTCTCATGGTCTCACGCTCCTTTTCTTCTTTTTTCATCATATCGCGCGACGGAACAGATGACAAGGCTTTTCTTCTCCCGCGGCGCGCCGCGCGATTTACAACGGCGGCCTTTTATGATAGAATATGTTTTTGCAAGTCAAATTTTAACAGGCGGAACGGAGGGACGCGCCATGGAACGTGTCGCAGCCATCTATCGGGAAAAGATCCTGTCGCCGCAGCAGGCCGCGGAGAAGATCCGCAGCGGCATGACGCTTGCTATGAGCGGCTTTACGCTGGTGGGCTACCCCAAAGCCGTGCCGCTGGCTCTGGCCGAGAGCGGCCACGCGGACGATCTGACGATCTGCGTCGGCGCCTCGGTGGGCGACGAGCTGGACGGCGCGCTGACCCGCGCGGGCCTGGTGCGGCGCCGCTTCGCTTACCAGTCCAACCGGGATATGCGCGCCGCCATCAACGCCGGCACGGTCGGCTACAGCGACATGCACATCTCCCACTTCCCGCGCCAGATCGCCGAGGGCGTCGGGCCGAAGATCGACTTTGCCATTGTCGAATGCAGCGCCGTGACCGAAGATGGCCTGATCCCGACAGCCTCTGTCGGCTGCATGGATGCGATCGTCCGGGCGGCGGACAAGGTGATCGTGGAGGTCAACGAGACGCTGCCGCTGGATCTCTTCGGCATGCACGACATTTTCGAGATCGGCCTGCCGCCCCGCGCGCGGCCGCTGAACATCCTCTCCCCGGCGGACCGGATCGGCACGCCCTTTCTCCCCTGCCCGCCGGAGAAGATCGCCGCCATCGTCCTGACGGACAGGCCGGACCAGCCCGCCAGCTTCAAGCCTCTCACGCCCGTCACCGCCCGGATCGGTCAAAACGTCGTGAGCTTTTTGAAGGGCGAGGTCGCCGCCGGGCGCCTGCCGGAGGGGCTGGGGCCCATCCAGTCCGGGGTCGGCAGCGTGGGCAACGCCGTGCTGCAGGCCCTCAACGAGGGAGGCTTCCGGGGTCTTGAGATGTACACCGAGGTCATGCAGGACGCCGCGCTGGGGCTGATGGACAGGGGCGTTTTTGCCCGCGTTTCGGCCAGCGCCGTCTCGCTGGAGGAGGCCACGCGCCGCCGCTTTTACGAAAACCTGCCGGACTATCACGACCGGATCGTTATCCGCCCGCAGGAGATCTCCAACCACCCGGAGGTCATCCGGCGTCTCGGCGTGATCGCGCTGAACACCCCCATCGAGCTGGACATCTACGGCAACGTCAATTCCACGCACATCATGGGCAGCTCGGTCATGAACGGCATCGGCGGCAGCGGTGACTTTACCCGCAACGCGCGGCTGAGCATTTTCGCCACCGAATCCGTGGCCAAGGGCGGCGCGATCTCCTGCATCGTGCCGATGGTGAGCCATGTGGACCACACCGAGCACGACGTGCACGTCATCGTGACGGAGCAGGGCGTGGCCGATCTGCGGTGGAAGACGCCGCGGGAGCGGGCCGAGCTTCTGATCGAGAACTGCGCCCATCCGGACTACCGCCCGCTGCTGCGGGAGTATTTTGAACACGCGCAGAAGGTTTCCAGGGGGCAGCACACGCCCCACGATCTGACGCAGGCGCTGTCCTGGCACCAGAGATTTCTGGAAACCGGAAGCATGAAAGGATGCGGAGAATAAAATGGATATCGTACAGCTTTGTGAGATCGGCATGCTGGTGGCCTTCGGCTTTTCCTGGCCCTTCAACATCGCCAAATCCTGGCGCTCGCGCACGGCGAAGGGCAAGAGCGTCATGTTTGAGTTCATCGTGGTCTTCGGCTATCTCGTCGGGCTGCTGGGCAAGCTGATCACCTACAGCCGCACCGGCGTCTGGGCCTATTCGATCTGGTTCTACTTCGCAGACATCGCCATGGTCGCCATTGATATCGTGCTGTATTTCCGCAACGTCGCCCTAGACCGGCGCGGCGAGGAGCGCAGCAAGGAAGGACGCAAGCTATGATTTTATATTTCTCGGCGACGGGCAACTGTGCCTTTGCCGCCAAACGGATTGCCGGGCGCATCGGTGACGAGGCCGTGAGCCTGCTGGAAAAATTCCGCACCAACGACCACAGCCCGCTCTTCTCGGAAAAGCCCTGGGTCATTGTCTCGCCGGTCTATGTGGCGGAGATGCCCCGGATCGTGCGCGACTGGCTGAAGGCCACGCCGCTGACGGGCAGCCGCGACATCTTCTTTGTCTTCACCGCCGCCAGCGAGATGAGCTGCTCGGGCTATTTTGCCAAACGGCTCGCCGAGGAAAAGGGCATGGTCTATCACGGCAGCGCCAGCGTCCGGATGCCGACGAACTATCCCGTCTTCTTCACGGTCAAGCAGGACTATGAATGCCGCAGGATCGTGGAGGAGGCCGTTCCCGTCATCGACAAGGCGGCGGAGATCATCTCCCTGAACGGGATCATCCCCGAGAAGCAGCCCGGCAAGGCCACCCTCGCCGCCACGGTGCCGGTCAACGAGCTGTATTACAAGTATTTCGTCAAGGCCGACGACTTTTATGCCACCGACGCGTGCATCGGCTGCGGCAAGTGTACGAAGGTCTGTCCCTGCGCCAACATCACGCTCCGGGACGGCAAGCCCGTCTGGGGCGGGAAGTGCACGCACTGCATGGCCTGTCTCTCCTCCTGCCCGAAGGAGGCCATCGAATACGGCACCAAGACGGTCGGCAAGCGGCGCTACCACTTTCCGAAAAATCTTTCTGTCAAACACGCAGACGCGGCCGAGCCGCAGACGAAAGGAGCAAAAAAGATGAAAGTTGTATTGGCAGGCGCCTTCGGCCACCTTGGCAGCGACATTCTGCGCGAGCTGATCCGCCAGGGTCATGAGGTCGTTGCGACCGGACGCACGGTCCGCGAGGTGCCCGGCTGCACGGGCTATACCGCGATCGCCTCGGACGCGCAGAAGCCCGAGACGCTCCGCGGCCTCTGCGACGGGGCGGACGTGGTGATCTCCACCGTCGGGCTGACAAAAGCCAGCGCCGAGGTCAGCTGCTATGACGTGGATTATCAGGGCAACATGAACCTTCTCGCCGAGGCCAAACGCGCCGGTGTGAAGCAGTTTGCCTATATCTCCGTCCTCAAGGCCGACGGCAACCCCGCCGTCCCGATGCTCGACGCCAAGGCAAAGTTTGAAGAGGAGCTGAAAAAGAGCGGTCTCGGCTGGGTCATCTTCCGTCCGAGCGGCTACTTCTACGACATCGCCAAGGTCTTTATGCCCATGATCGAAAAGGGCAAGGTCACGCTGCTGGGCAGCAAGGCTGTCCACTGCAACGTCGTCGACACGCCGGACTTCGCCGCGTTCATCGTCGAACACATGTGCGACAGCGGCAAGCTTTACAACGTGGGCGGCAAGGAGACCTGGAGCTATGAGGAGCTGGCGCGGATGTTCTTTGCCGCCGCCGGCAAGGAGCCCAACATCAGCCGCGCACCGGTCTGGCTCTTCGACGTGCTGGCCTGGGTCAACAAGCAGAAGAAAAACGGCAAGGAGGCCATCATCCGCTTCTCCAAGTGGACACTGACCGAGGAAATGGTGGGCGACACCATCGTCGGCGACGCCAGCTTTGCGGAGTATATCAAGAAGTGTTATAAGAAATAAGGGTGCTGAAAAGAAGCGCGGCCGCTGCGAAATGCAGCGGCCTTGTGTTTTTGCCTTTTTGGCGGGCGAAAAATCGTCTTTGCGAAATGGAGTGTTTAACCTGATCTTGTAGGGGCCGACGCCCTCGGCGGCCCGAAAAGAGGATCCAGAACATTGGCGGAACGGCGGGGTTTAAGTATGTTGGTGTGTTGGAGGGATAAGAAGTAGCCAGCTGTTCACTGTTTATTCCTTATTTGTTTCCATTCTTTTCAAGAAGACTGACTACATTTTTCACATCTGTTGTCAAGTATGTTACTTCATAAGGTGTGCCATCTGTTGAATAGGGGTCATCAATTATTGAGACTTTAATTGACGACATCTTTGAGTCAAACACTACTTTCTCTGTCCATGGTTTAATTCCATCGGTAAAAGAAAGCTTTACACT
>CAMHER010000179.1 GCA_946184215.1 uncultured Clostridia bacterium
TCACCTCCGCCATGAAGCGCGTTGACGTTGCTTCTCAGGACATCTCCAAGGCCGTTAAGGACGGCAGCTTCACCGCCGGCGTCCATATGTACGACCTGTCCAACGGCGGCGTTGACCTCGCCCCGACCCGCGATCACATCCCGGCTGAGGTCCTCGAGGTTGTCGAGGCTGCCAAGGCTGCGATCATCGCCGGTGAGAAGACCGTTCCCACCACCACGGCCGACTGCCCCGCTTTCGAGCTCGGCTGATCCGACAAAGCAACTTGAGAACACGGCTCTTTTGAGCCGTGTTCTTTTTTGCGCTTTCCCGTTTTTTTCCGCGAAGAAATAGTAGAAATATGGCAAGGCGTGTGTTAGAATATAGTATCTTTGAATATGCAGGAGAGAATGTCTCATGATTGATTTTTATCAGATCCGCAGCCCGCTTTCCCAGATCACCGAGGAAAAGATGCACCGCTTTATCCGCTCGCTTTCCGACGAGCTGGGCGAAGAGCTGCAAAAGGTATCGCTTGAGCAGTACCTGGCCGACGACTTTGCACTGCTCTATGTCGCCTCCGGCGGCAGCGAGGGCTATTTCCTCGAGGTCTTTGAACAGCTTCGCGGCCGCCACTGCTATATCCTCACCAGCGGCGAGAGCAACTCGCTGGCCGCCTCGATGGAGATTTTGAGCTTCCTGCGCAAGCATGGCGAGAGCGGCGAGATCCTCCACGGCGACATCGGCGAGATCGCCGGCAAGATCCGCGCCCTGCGCGGCGCGCACCGCGCCATGGCCGCGCTGAAGGGAAAGAAGATCGGCTGCATCGGCGCGCCGTCCGACTGGCTGATCGCCAGCGATTACTGCGCCGAGGCCATGATGAAAAAGCTCCAGCTCGGCTTTGTCTCGATCCCGATCGAGGAGCTGCTTGCCGAGATCGCGAAGGAGAGCTATGACAGCGACGAATACACCGAGCTCTTCCGCCGTCAGGCCTTTGACAAGGCCGAGATCGAAAAGGCGCTGTATGTCTACGGCGCTCTCTGCCGCCTGGTCGAGAAGTACGATCTCTGCGGCGTGACGGTAAGATGCTTCGATCTGCTCGACACTGTGCATACCACCGGCTGCCTGGGCCTTTCGATCCTCAACGCCCGCGGCATCTACGGCGGCTGCGAGGGCGACGTGCCCGCGCTGCTGTCCATGGCGGTGCTGGGCAGCATCACGAACGAGCCGCTGTTCCTCTGCAACCCCAGCCGCTTTGACACGAAGGAGGGCTATGCCGTCTTCGCCCACTGCACGATCCCGGTCACGATGCTCAAGAGCTTCTGCCTCAACACGCATTTCGAGTCCGGCATCGGCGTGGCCGTACAGGGTACGTTTGAGGAGGGCGACTGCACGATCTTCAAGTGCGAGGGCGATCTCAGCCGCTTCCACGCGCAGGAAGGGAAGATCGAAGACGTGCCCTGGAGCGATATGCTCTGCCGCACGCAGATCAAGGTCAGGCTTGACGACTTCTCCTACTTCCTGACAAAGCCGATCAACAACCACCACATCATCTGCCGTGGGAAGCACGCGGCGGAGGCGGAGGCCTTCTTCCGGCTGCTTGAAAAGTAAAAAAACAATTTGTGATATAGGGGGCGGTCACTTTGGCAAAACAGTATGTGGACATGAACACGCCCGTCATTGAAATGCGCAACATCGTCAAGAGGTTCGGCGATTTCACGGCCAATGACGGCATCAACCTCACGGTCCACAAAGGCGAGATCCACGCAATTCTCGGCGAAAACGGCGCGGGCAAATCGACGCTGATGAACCAGCTGTACGGCCTGCTCAAGCCCACCTCCGGCGATATTCTGGTAAACGGCAAAAAAATTGAAATGAACAACCCGCGCGATGCGATCGCGGCCGGCATCGGCATGGTCCACCAGCATTTCATGCTGGTCCAGCCCTTCACCGTCACGGAAAACATCGTCCTCGGGACCGAGCCCACCAAGGGCCTGGCGCTGGATATGGCGGCGGCGCGCAAAAACGTCGTCGAGATCTCGGAGCGTTACGGCCTGTCCATCGACCCGGACGCCAAGATCGAGGACATCTCCGTCGGCATGCAGCAGCGCGTTGAGATCCTCAAGGCGCTCTACCGCGGCGCCGACATCCTGATCCTGGACGAGCCCACCTCCTCCCTGACCCCGCAGGAGATCGTCGAGCTGATCGACATCATGCACAACCTGGTCAAGGACGGCAAGAGCATTATCATCATCACCCACAAGCTCAAGGAGATCAAGGAGTCGGCCGACTTCTGCACGATCATCCGTCTGGGCAAATACATCGGCACCGTCGACGTGGAGACCGTCACGGAAAACGACCTGGCCAGCATGATGGTGGGCCGCAACGTCACCTTCAAGGTGGACAAGCCGGCGCAGAAGCCGGGCGAGGTCGTGCTGGACGTGAAGGATCTGCACTGCCTGGACTACCGCGGCATCGAGATCGTCCGCGGGCTGGACCTGCAGGTGCGGCGCGGCGAGATCGTCGGCATCGCGGGCATCGACGGCAACGGCCAGACCGAGCTGGTCGAGGTCATCACCGGCCTTCGCAAGGGCACCTCCGGACAGGTGCTGGTCAACGGCGTGGACGTGTTCAACAAGTCTCCGAACTTCGGTTTCCGTCACGGCGTTTCCTCCATTCCGGCCGACCGGCAGAAGCACGGGCTGGTACTGGACTTCTCCATTGAGGACAACCTGATCCTGCAGAACTACGGCAAGACCCCGTATTCGGAAAAGAGCATCCTCCAGCGCGAGTCGATCTTCAACCACGCCAGCGAGTCCATCGAAAAATACGACATCCGCCCCGGCAACAGCGAAAAGCGCCCTGCCGGCACGCTCTCCGGCGGCAACCAGCAGAAGGTCATCATCGCCCGCGAGGTGCAGAACGACAAGGACCTGCTGATCGCCGTCAACCCGACGCGCGGCCTGGACGTGGGCGCGATCGAGTATGTCCACAAGTACATCGTTGACCAGCGCAACAAGGGCAAGGCCGTTCTGCTCGTCTCCTTCGAGCTGGACGAGATCATGAGCCTTTCGGATATCATCGACGTCATCTTTGACGGTAAGATCGTGGCCTCCATCCCCGGCGAGGAAGCCAACGAGAACGATCTCGGCTTGATGATGGCAGGAGGAGGGAAGAAGCAATGATCAAGAAAAAGAGCTTTCTGGAAGTCATCTCGGAAAACCGTTTTATCCATATCCTGCTGTCCATCCTGCTGGGCTTCCTGGTGGGCGCGATCTTCCTGGCGGTCATGGGCCTGTCCGTGGGTGAGGCCTACGGAAGACTGATCTCTTCTGTCACTTCTCTCAAGGGCTTCTCTTACGTCGTGGTCTACGCGATCCCCTATATCGTCGTGGGCCTGTCCGTGGCCTTTTCTTTCAAAACCGGCGTGTTCAACATCGGCGCCGAGGGCCAGTTCGTCGTGGGCTCCATGGCGGCGGCCGTGGTCGGCATCCTGGGCGCGAATCTGCCCAAGCCCCTGCTGATCCCGCTGTGCTTCCTCGCCTCCATGGCGGCGGGCGCGCTCTGGGGCATCATTGTCGGCTTTTTGAAGACCAAGTGGGGCATCAACGAGGTCCTCTCGATGATCATGTTCAACTGGGTGGCCTTCTATCTGTCCAATTTCATCGCGGGCATTCCCGCCATCCACTCCGACGGCACCGCCGAGGCGACGAAAAACATCTCAGCCAACGCCAGCACCCTGCTGAGCAAGGACGTCATCAACTCGCTCGGATTGTGCCCCACGGCCAACTGGGGCATCCTGGTGGCCATCGCGGCGACGATCCTGGTCTGGTTCGTGATCGAAAAGACCACGCTTGGCTATGAGCTCAAGGCTGTGGGCGCCAACAAGTTTGCGGCCGAATACGGCGGCATCAACGTCAACCGCTCGATCCTCACGGCGCTGGCCATTTCCGGCGCGCTGGCGGGCCTGGGCGGCGCGCTGCAGCTCATGGGCATGGGCAGCCGCATCAGCGTGTTCTCCTCTCAGGAGGGCTTCGGCTTCGCCGGCATTGTCGTGGCGCTCATCGGCTGCTCCAACCCCTACGGCGTGCTGATCGCGGGCCTGTTCTACGGCGCGCTGATGTACGGCGGCAGCAAGCTGAACCTCGTCGGCGCTCCGACACAGCTGATCAACGTCATCGTCGGCACGGTCGTGTTCTTCATCGCGATCTCGGTGA
>CAMHER010000180.1 GCA_946184215.1 uncultured Clostridia bacterium
CGATGAGATCCTCATAGCTCGGGTCGCCGTGGCGCTTGGACATCTTGTTGTGGGCATCGCGCATGACCGGCGAGCAGTGGACGTAGCGCGGGATGGGCCAGCCGAAGCCCTCGTAGAGCAGGTTGTACTTCGGTGCGGAGGAGAGATATTCGCTGCCGCGCACGACATGGGTGATGCCCATCATGTGGTCGTCGATGACGTTGGCAAAGTTATAGGTCGGCAGCCCGTCGCGCTTGATGAGCACCTGGTCGTCGAGAGAGGCGTTCTCCACCGTGATATCACCGAAGATCTCGTCGTGGAAGGTCGTCGTGCCCTCGTGCGGGATGCGCTGGCGGATGACAAAGGGCTTTCCGAGCGACGCGAGACGGTCGGCCTCTTCCCGGCTCAAAGCGCGGCAGGGATCGTCGCCGCGGTCGAATTCGCCGGAATCCTCCTCGCTCTCCGCCTTCTCGCAGAAGCAGCGGTAGGCGTGGCCGCGCTCGATGAGGAGTTCTGCGTATTTGCCGTAGAAGGGGCGGCGCTCGGTCTGCACATAGGGGCCGACGGGGCCGCCGACATCCGGGCCCTCGTCGTGGTCGAGGTGACATTCCTTGAGCGTCTTGTAGATCACGTCCACCGCGCCCTCGACCAGGCGGCCCTGGTCGGTGTCCTCGATGCGCAGCAGGAACTTGCCGTGCGCGTGGCGCGCGATGAGATAGGTATAGAGCGCCGTGCGCAGATTGCCGACGTGCATGTATCCCGTGGGGGAGGGTGCAAAGCGCGTGCGCACCTCGCCGTGCGGGATGCGCGCTTCCATTTCATCAAACCATTTTTGATCGATCATATCGTTCCTCCGTAAAGCCGGGGCATCTGCCCCGGCGCTTTATCACAAGCACCTATCTTATTTTAGAAATTCCCGGTTGTCAAGCCGAAGTTCTTTATGGTAGAATACTGTCTCAGAAATTCACTGCAGACCGTCGGGTCTGGTATGTATAAACGAGGTGGCATCATGGATACAATCCCTGTGGAAAAGAAAAAAGTCATGCTCTCCGGTATCAAGCCCACCGGCGACTTAACGCTGGGCTCCTATCTGGGGGCGATCAAAAACTGGGCCGAACGGGCCGAGCAGTTTGACTGCTATTACTTCATGGCCGACCTGCACGCGCTCACCACGCGCAACGATCCCGCCACGCTGCGGCGCCGCACGCTTGAGCAGCTGGCGCAGTATGTAGCCTGCGGTCTCGACCCGGAGAAGAACACGCTCTTTCTGCAGTCTGACGTGCACGAGCATGCCGAGCTCGGCTGGATCCTCAACTGCTATACGATGTTCGGCGAGCTGAGCCGCATGACCCAGTTCAAGGACAAAAGCGCGAAGAACGCCGAGAACATCAACGGCGGCCTCTTTACCTATCCCGCGTTGATGGCGGCCGACATCCTGCTCTACCAGGCGGACTTCGTCCCCGTGGGCGAGGATCAGAAGCAGCACTGCGAGCTGACGCGCGACATCGCCATCCGCTTCAACAACCTCTACGGCGAGACCTTCAAGGTGCCCGAGCCCTATGTGCCCAAGGTGGGCGCGCGCATCATGGACCTCTTAAACCCGACGAGCAAAATGTCCAAGTCCGACGAGATCGGCAACGGACGGGTGTGCATCATGGATCCCCCGGAGGAAATCGCCCGCAAGTTCAAGCGCGCCGTGACCGACTCCGACACCGAGCACTGCGTGCACTACGATCCGGCGAACAAGCCGGGCGTGGCAAACCTGATGAACATCTACGCCGCCGTCACGGGGGAGAGCTTTGAGGCCATCGAGCGGGAGTTTGACGGCAAGGGCTACGGCGTCTTCAAGCCCGCCGTGGGCGAGGCCGTTATCGAGACGCTGCGCCCCATCCGCGAGGAGGCAGCGCGCATCATCGCCGACAAGGCCTATCTGCGCGACATCTACACCGAAGGAGCCCACCGCGCCCAGCGCATCGCGTCGAAAACGCTGCGCAAGGTCTACAAAAAGGTCGGTCTGGTCGAGAAGCCTTTTTAATACATAACAAAAAACGGCGGGCATGTCCCGCCGTTTTTTAAGTTTGGAGCTGCTGATCGACCATGTTTCTTTCTTCCCCGCTGCCGATGCGCCTATTCCTTGCGGCACTTACGGCCTTTGCCTGTGCCGCTGCCCTCACGCCGTCCGTGGCGGGACTTGCCCGGCGCGTGAACGCCATTGACCTGCCGGGCGAGGCGCGCCGCGTGAACAGGCGCGCCGTGCCGAGACTTGGCGGCGTGGCGATCCTGATGGGCTTTTTCACGGCCGCGCTTGTTTTCCTGCCGCCGCGCGCCGCTCTCGGCGGCGTGATGCGCGGCGCGCTGCTCATCGCGCTGATGGGCTTCCTGGACGACTGCTTTTCGCTGCGCGCGCCGCTCAAGCTCGCGGTGCAGATCCTCTCTGCCGTCCTTGCCTGGCGCGCCGGGGCGCGCATCGAGGTGCTCTCCGTCCCGCTGGGGGAGGCGCGCTTTGTGACGCTCGGATCGCTGTCGCTGCCGCTGACGGTCGGGTGGCTCGTGATATGTACCAACGCGATGAATCTGATCGACGGGCTCGACGGTCTGGCCGCCGGCGTGGCGGTGATCGGCTCTGTGACGATGCTTTTCGTCGCTGCCGCCGTCTCCGAGGCGGAGATCGCGGTGCTGCTTGCCGCCCTCGCAGGGGGCTGTCTCGGCTTTCTGCCGTATAACCGCAGCCCGGCGCGGATCTTTATGGGCGACGTCGGCTCGCAGACGCTGGGCTATCTCCTCGGCGCGGCAGCCATGCTGGGCCTCTTTAAAGCCCACGCCCTGCTGACGTTCCTGGTCCCGCCGGCCGCGCTGGCCCTGCCGCTGGGCGACACGCTGTTTGCCTTTACACGCCGCGCGCTGCGCCGGCAAAACCCGCTGCACGCCGACAGGGGACATATCCACCACATCCTGCTTGACCACGGTATGGGACAAAAACAGGCGGTGTGGCTGCTCTACGGCGTTTCGGCGCTGTCGGGGCTGCTTGCCGTGGCGCTGACCGAAACGGGGGATGCCGCCCGCGCCATCGGCGCGCTGACGCTCACCTGCGCTGGCGCGACGGCCTGCGCGCTGATCCGGAAACGGACGCTGGCCAGGCGGCGGAGGAGCGCGTCATAAAAGCAGCATGGCGCCGAGAACGAACAGAAGCTCGATCTCACCGCTTTCGCGGTACATCAGATACAGGATCAGAAGAAGGATCAGATCCTCGGTCTCCAGCTCCCCTGTGATGCGGCCGAGAAGAGATTCGACAGCCTGTCGGATCGGTTCGCTCAACCCCTCCGGACCGTGCGGGCCCGGACGCGGCGGGGGAGGCGGCGCAAAGGGAGGAGGCGGGGGAGGCGCAGGGCGGCTGCCCGGCTGCCGCTCCTCAAAGCGCTGCGGCCTTCCGCCGCTGCCGTGATAGACTTTATACATGTGTGCCCTCCGTCCCGCCCAGACCGAGCTTCGCCAGAGAGACCAGACGGGCCAGCTTGATGGCGCGCTCAAGCTTGTTCCGGCGCTTATCGTCCAGACAGGGGGCCAGCGCCTCAAGCGCGGCGAGATGGCGGCTTTTTACGCCCCCGCCGTGCAGGAGCTTTTCAAACGCAGCAAAATCAAGGCCCGGAAGCTCCTTGAACGCATTTCCCAGCGACGAGAGATCCGGCGCCTCCTGCTTCGGCGTCTCAGACGCCTCCGTCTGCTGCGCCCCGCCCATCAGCGACTGTGCCATCGCACGGATGCGCGCAAGCTGCTCCGGGTCGTTCAAAACGCTGTTGACGGCGTCCTCCAACTCACTCACGGCGCGCCCCTCCCTTCGCTATTTGCCCATGATCTTTTGCACGTCTGCGGCGAGAGCCTTTCCCTCCGGCGTGGAGAGCAGCGCGCCGAGCATCTTTTCAAGCGACGCGGCATCGCCGCTCTTTACGGCCGCCTCCAGCGCCGCACCGTCGACCATGCCCTCCAGCCGTTTCCCGTTCGCGGAGGCGGCAAGACGCTCCAGCTCGCTTTTCTTGCCGCTGCTGTGCAGCGTCTTCGCGATCTGTTCCAAACTGTCCAAACGATCACATCCTTGTTTGTTAACTCGCTTCATTCTATTCGAATATCGTCGAAATGATACATCCTACGGCGTTTACGCAAGCGGGGAAGGCTATCAGGAAGGAGACCTCATCCACCGCTGACGCGGTCCC
>CAMHER010000181.1 GCA_946184215.1 uncultured Clostridia bacterium
TAAAACTCAGCGCCAAGTTTTTCCATTGAATTGATTACGACAACGCAGTCGGGATTGACATGCTGCATGACATAATACATCTGTTCCTCGGGAATCGCGACGCAGCCGCCGGTGCGCGGCTTTCTGTCGCCAAGGCAATGCAGGAAGATTGCAGAGCCTTTACCCGCGGCGCCCTCTTCATTATAGCTGATGTTCAGGCAGTATTGATACTCGTACTGATAATCGACAATATGCTCGCTGTCGTCTGTTTTTAGATTGGGATAGTCCTTGATACTGACCAGCTGATTGTACTGAATATCGTTATCTCCGGACCAATAGGTATTATTGTCAACCTTGGTATATTCAATCGCGCAGCCGGGATCGTCGGCAATACCGAAGGCTTTGTTAAAACGGAACGTGCCCACAGGCGTCATGCCGTCGCCTTCCTTTGTTTTGCCTAAGCCCTCTTTACCGATAAAACCGGGAGTGGACAGAATCATCTTCCAGCTGCCGGTGTCATCCTTTTCGTGCATGGAGATCCACGCGGTAGAGCGCTCATAGCCCGCAACGACAAAGAGCTGCTGTGCGTTTTTTGCAGCGTCGAGCTTTGTTACCCATTCGGGAGAGCTCTGGGGCTTTGCGCCGAGCCGCTCCATCGGGGTGGTGAATTTTGAGGCTTGTGTTGCGGCGCCGGTATCATTCCCTGTCGGTGTATCGGATTGACCGCATGCGGTGAGGGCTGCTGTGCAAAGCAAGAGCACAAGCATCAGTACTGTCATTTTTTTCATAATTCAGCGTCCTTTCTTTTTGGGATTAAAATATTGTATTCTATTATACACTATCTCAATGACGATGACAAGAAGAAAATGGACGATAATATTCAATTTGTGTAACAGCAGATTCTGGCAGCCCGCACTTGCACACCGGCGGTTTATCATGTATAATTGATATGAACGAAAGAATCAACTATTATCATCATCAGTCTAAAGGAAACGGTGTGAAGCTATGGTGAAGCAGGTAAAAAGTAATCGAACGGCAACAATCGCCGTGGTCGGAAGCATCATCCTTGCAGTAATTCTTGTGCTGGGTACCGTATGGATGGGCTATAACGCCAAAAGAGACACGGAAGATGCTGTTCGCTCGGTCAGTCTGCTCTATTTGGATGAGCTTGCCGGACGGCGTGAACAGGTTGTTGAAAAGAATCTGCAGGATAAGATACAGACCATCCGCGTCGCAATCGACCTGATGACAGAGGAGGACCTCAGCGACAAGTCGCATCTGGAGGCTTATCAGACGCGCATGAAGCAGCTTTACCATCTGGATAAGTTTGCGTTTGTGGATACCGATGGACTGATTTACACCTCGGTGGGAACCGATAACAATATCGCTGATTACGGATTTGATTATCAAACGCTCAGCGAGCCTGACATCTCTATCCTCAATCCCGACAGTAAGGAAAAGACCGTTATCATCGCCGCGCCGATCAACATCAGCTTTCGGGGCAAAAGACTGTCCGTATGCTTTATGGCGATCAATATGAATGAAATGCTTTCGGGCGTTTCGATGACAACCAATACCGGCGAAGCGACCTTTTGCAACCTCTATACATTAAACGGCACAGCCCTCACAAACTCTGTTCTCGGCGGTCTTGCAATGGAAGACAATCTTCTGGGAGCGATGCAGACGGCGGCTTT
The DNA here is from genome assembly GCA_946184215.1 of uncultured Clostridia bacterium. GTDB lineage: Bacteria > Bacillota > Clostridia > Oscillospirales > Oscillospiraceae > Limivicinus. Next base: position 1,674 of record CAMHER010000181.1, read on the forward strand.
TGAGGAGCCAAATTCATATAACGCCTTTGTAAAGGACTTTCAGTCCGGTAAGCAGGGAGTCGTTTCGTTCACCTACAATGACATTCACGAAACGCTGACGTATATCCCGGTATACGGAACAGACTGGCAGCTGACTTATCTGATTCGTGAAAGCGTCATCAGCGAGCGTATCGGCGCCATCTCCGAAGGAACCGTAAGGCGAAGCGTGCTTCAATCCGTTCTGACGGTTGCCGTTATGCTGACAATGTTCGGCTTTATCGTTTACCAAATCAAGCGGAACAGCCGCCTTCTTCTGCAGCATGAAACAACAGAGGCTGAAAGCCGCGTAAAACAAAAGGAGCTTGAACAGCGGCTGGAGCTGCAGGAGCAGCTGTTGGAAAAGGATCGCCGGCAGGAGCAGCAGAGCAAAATGATTGCCGCTCTCGCGTCCGATTACTGGAGCGTTTACTATCTCGAGCTGGACAAGGATGAGGGCGTCTGTTATCAATCGCACACCGGTTTGGACGAGCCCGGCTTTCAGGCAGGAGAGCACTTTAAGTATCTTGCGTCTGTGACCGCTTACGCCAAACGGTACATAACGGAACAGTATCTCGACGAGTTCATGCGCTTTATTCAGCCGGAATCTATCATAAACGGCCTGAAAGACCACAACGTCATTTCCTACACCTATATGGTGAAGCGGCGCGGAAAAGAAAGCTATGAAACAGTGCGCTTTGCGGGCATGCGAAGCAAGTCGGACAAAGAAGGGCAAATCTCCCGCAGCGTGGGCGCCTGCTTCGTAAACTCCGACGCAGAGACGCGAAGAGCAATGGAGCAGCAGCAGGCGCTCAACGACGCGCTTTCCGCCGCAGAGGAAGCCAGCAAAGCCAAAACCGCGTTTTTGTCAAATATGAGCCATGAAATCCGTACCCCGATGAACGCGATCATCGGCTTGGACAGTATTGCGCTGAACGACCCTGATGTTCCGGAGCGCACAAGAGAATATTTGGAAAAAATAGGTGCTTCCGCCGAGCATTTGCTGGGTTTGATTAATGATATACTGGATATGTCCCGCATCGAGTCCGGCAGGCTGACACTGAAAAATGAAGAATTCTCCTTTGGAAAGCTGCTGGAGGCTGTCAACACCATGTTCAGCAGTCAGTGTCAGGATAAAGGGCTGTCATATAAATGCAGCGTCAATTCGGATATAGACGAGTACTATATCGGAGATAATATGAAGCTTAGGCAAGCGCTCATCAATATTCTCGGCAACGCGGTAAAGTTCACGGATGAAGGCGGAGAGGTGCAGCTTCAAATCGAACGCAAGGCAAAATTTGAAGGGAAATCCACCATATGCTTCAAAATTTCCGATACCGGCATAGGCATCAGCGAGGAGTATCTCCCTCATATTTTTGATCCCTTCTCACAGGAGGACTCTTCCTCCACAAACAAGTACGGCAGTTCGGGACTCGGAATGGCAATCACCAAGCGCATTGTAGAGATGATGAACGGCAATATCCGTGTAGAAAGCCAAAAGGGCGTTGGCACAACCTTTATTGTTACGGTGACTCTTTCCGACTCGGACAGGACGGACAACGGGGAGCAGTATGACGACATACATCCCGAGAACATGACCGTGCTGATTATAGACGACGATCCGGTCGCCCTCAAACACGCTCAGCTGGTTTTGGAGAAGGTGGGTGTTACCTCCGAAACAGCAGACAACGGAAAGAAGGCGGTGGAGATGGTCAAGCTGCGCCATGCCCGCAGGGAGCCGTACAAGCTGATACTTGTGGACTGGAAAATGCCGGAGCTTGACGGAATAGAGACCACCCGCATGATTCGCGAAGCCGTAGGCCATGAGTCCGCCATCATCATTCTTACTGCCTACCGCTGGGATGACATTCAGGACGAGGCGATACAGGCGGGTGTAGACAGCTTTCTGCCAAAGCCGCTCTTTGCCGCCGCAATCATGGATGAATTCAAATCCGCCGTGAAGAAAAAGAAGCTCTCGGAGCAGGACGGTCAAGCCAAGACAGATCTCAGAGGAAAGCGCGTTTTACTTGCGGAGGATATGGCAATCAACGCGGAAATTATGATGATGGTGCTCAACATGCGCGAGATAAAGGCAGATCACGCCGAAAACGGCAGAATCGCGGTGGAGCTGTTCGCGTCACATCCCGAGGGCTATTACGACGCGATTCTGATGGATATGCGTATGCCCGAGATGGACGGCTTGGAGGCCTCGCGCACCATCCGCGCCATGGAACGTGCGGACGCAAAGACCGTTCCGATTATTGCCCTGACAGCGAATGCCTTTGACGAAGATGTGCAGCGCAGTATGCAGGCGGGTCTGAACGCTCATCTGTCAAAGCCGGTGCAGCCGGAGGTTCTGTTCGATACGCTTGAAAGCCTGATGGCTTAAAGTTTTATTATTTCATTATACACTGTTTTAAAGACGATGACAAGGATAAAATCCGCATTTTTTGTCGTTTTTTGTCATTTGCCTTTTTG
>CAMHER010000182.1 GCA_946184215.1 uncultured Clostridia bacterium
GGCCGAAGCCCATGTAGTCGTCCAGATTCCAGTACTTCAGATTGTGCCGCGACTCAAAGCCCGGCGCGCAGAAGTTCGAGACCTCATACTGCCGGTAGCCGTAGCGCTCCAGCATCTCGGCGGCATAGCAGTACATGTCCGCCTGCTCGTCGTCGTCGGGCAGGATGGGCGAGTTGCGGTACTCCTCGTACATCTTTGTGCCCTCCTCCAGGCGCAGGCCGTAGCAGGAAATATGCTCCGGGTGCATCTCCACGATGCGGGCAAGGGTCTCGGCCCAGTCGCTCTTGGTCTGGCTGGGCAGGCCGTACATCAGATCCAGGCTGATGTTGTCAAACCCCGCCTTGCGTGCGTTTAGAAAGGTCTGCTGCGCCTGCTGGAAGTTGTGCCGCCGCCCGATCAGCTTGAGCAGATTGTTGTCCGTTGCCTGCACGCCGATCGAAAGACGGTTCACGCCCTCCTCCCTCAGCAGCTTGAGGGCGTTGGGGCTTGTGGAGTCCGGATTGCACTCCACCGTGACCTCGCTGTCGACGCGCACGTTGCCATTGAGCTTGAGCGTATTGAACAGCTCCACGATCTTGTCCGCACCGTAAAAGCTGGGCGTGCCGCCGCCGAAGTAGAGGCTGTCCACCTCGTAGGCCTTGATGGAGGCTGCCGACTCCTTCAGATGGTCGATCAGCGCCTTCTGATAGTCCGGCATCAGATGCTCACATTGCGCAAGCGAGTAAAAGTCGCAGTAGGAGCATTTGCTTGCGCAGAACGGTATATGAATATAGATCCCCAGCTTTTTGGCCATCGGTCAAAACTCCAAACGTATTTTTCCTCGATTGTTGTTTGTTTATGATAAGCGCTTACTAAAATCAGAACAGCTCGCTGACGTTTCTTGTCAGCTCGGCGGGATCGTCGAGATCCGCGCCGGCCATCAGCTCGGCAAGCGAGGCCAGGATCGCGGCAAGCCTGCCCGCCTTCTCCTTGTCCCCGGCAAACGCCGTCTGCAGCGCCTTGACGGCGGCGTGCTCCGGATTGAGCTCCAGCACGCGGCTGGCGCGCACCTTGCGCATCTCCTCGCTGGGTCCGCGGCGGAAATACTTTTCCATCTCCAGCGTGACGGGGCCCTCGGTGGACATGGCGCAGGGCAGGTCGGCGAGCTTGGAAGAGAATTTCACCTTGCTGAAGCGTTCGCCCAGCGACTCCTTGACGAAGTCGAGGAATTCCTTGTTCTCGACGTCGCGCTCCTCGGCGGCTTTCTTCTCCTCGTCGGTCTCAAAGCCGAGATCCTCGGTGACGACGTTGCAGAAGCCCTTGCCGTCGACGTCGTGCAGCGACTCCAGCACCATCTCGTCGAGCGGGGAGAGCAGATAGATCAGCTCGTAACCGCGGCGGCGCACCTCCTCGCACTGGGGCAGGCTCATGGCGTGTTTGAGCGAATCGGACGAGGCGAAGTAGATGCTCTTCTGGCTCTCAGGCATGTTCTCCACATACTCCTTGAGCGTGACCTGCTTGTCCTCGGCCGTATGGAAAATCAGCAGATCCTTGAGGAAATCCTTATAGCGGCCGTACTCGTCGCAGACGCCGACCTTGAGGTGATAGCCGAAGTTCTTGAAGAACTCCTCGTACTTGGGGCGGTCGTCCCGCATCAGCTTTTCCAGCTCACCCTTGATCTTCTTCTCCAGATTCTGTCCGATGACGCGCAGCTGGCGGTCATGCTGCAGGATCTCGCGGGAGATGTTGAGGCTCAGGTCCGGGGAGTCGACGACGCCCTTGACAAACTCGAAATAGTCGTGGACGAGCTTGTCGCACTTCTCCATGATCATGACGCCGTTGGAATAGAGCGTGATGCCGCCCTTCCCCTCGCCGTAAAACATGCCGGGGTTCTCCTCGCCGGGGACGAAGAGCATGGCCTTGTAGGACACGGTGCCCTCGGCGTCCACACGGATGAGGGCGCAGGGATCCTTCACGTCGCGGTTATGCTCTTTATAATAGGCGATGCAGTCGTCGTCCGTGACCTCGCTGCGGCTGCGCTGCCAGATCGGGACCATGCTGTTGATCGTCTCGGTCTCAACAACGGTCTTGTATTCGTATTTCGGCGAGCCGTCGTCGTTCTTCTCGCCGGTCTCCTCGCGCTCCTGTCTCGGCACGTCCATGCGGATCGGCCAGCGCACATAGTCGGAGTATTTGCGCACCAGGGCCTTGAGCTTCCAGACCTCGAGATAGGTGCCGTAAAGCTCGTCGTCAGAGTCTTCTTTCAGGTGCATGATCACGTCGGTGCCGACGCTCTCACGCTCGCAGGGGCTGACGGTATAGCCGTCGACGCCGGCGCTCTCCCATTTCACGCCCTGCTCCTCGCCGTACTTGCGGGTGATGACCGTGACCTTGTCCGAGACCATGAAGGCGGAGTAAAAGCCCACGCCGAACTGGCCGATAATGGACAGATCCTCGCCCTTGCCCTCTTCCATCTCGTTCTTGAAATTCAGCGAGCCGGACTTTGCGATCACGCCCAGGTTGTTCTCCGCTTCCTGCTCGGTCATGCCGATGCCGTTGTCGCGGACCGTGAGCGTGCGCGCTTCCTTGTCGGGGATGATCTCGATGCGGAAATCCTCGCGGCTTAAGCCCACCTTGTCGTCGGTCAGGGAGAGATAGCAGAGCTTGTCGATCGCGTCCGAGGCGTTTGAGATGATCTCGCGCAGAAAAATCTCCTTGTTCGTGTAGATCGAATTGATCATCAGGTCGAGCAGACGCTTGGACTCGGCCTTGAACTGCTTCTTTGCCATTTTGATAGTGTGCCTCCGTATAGACATAATTAACTAAAGATACATTATAACACAAACTTCCAACATTTCAACCGCTGAAACCGATCCTAAGTTTTTTTAAGATCGCGCGCCGCGCGAAAAAAAACCGGCGTTCTAAAAAACGCCGGTTATAAAAATCTCGATCCCGATGCCGACGAGGATGATCCCGCCCACGGCCGGTGCGATCCCCGCCAGTTTTTCCCCCGCCCTGCGGCCGAGGAAGAGCCCGAAGAGGCAGATGACAAAGGTCACGGCGCCGATGATCAGCGCCTCCGCGAGCGCGGCGGAAAAGGGATAGTGCTCAATGGTGAAGCCAACGGAAAGCGCGTCGATGGAGGTGGCGACCCCCTGGAGCAGCAGCGTGCCGCGGCCCAGCTCCTCTTCCTTTTTCTCTCCGCCGCGGACCGCGTCGACGATCATGCCGACGCCGATATACAGCAGCAGCCCCAGGGCGATCCAGGGCGTAAGCTTTTCAAAGCTGTGGAAGCGCTCGGCAAGCTGCCGCACGCAGAACCAGCCAATGAGCGGCATGGATATCTGAAACAGGGCAAAGCATCCGGCGATCCGGAGGCGGCGGGCATGGCGCATGCCGGGATCTGAAAGCGCGTTGGCCACCGAGACGGAAAAGGCGTCCATGGCAAGACCGACGCCGAACAGAACGCTGTTGAGAACAAAGCCAAAGATCTCCGTCACGCCGCTCATCTCCCTCTCTCCGGCACTCACAGCCCCCTGAAGGGGCAAAGGTGCGGCCATTGTAGCACCGCCGCAGGGGCTTGTCAACGAAAAGCGCGGAAAAGATGCCGCAAAACTGTGAAAAAAGTTCTTGACATTGTCCCTCCTCTGCGATATAGTATACGAGCGCTCCGAAGACAGCAGGTGGCCGGAATGGGCCGTAAGTCCTGCCGAGGACAACAACAATCGAGTTTTCATTGTTATTGTGCCTTTGCCTCTCGCGAGAGAAGCAGGGGTTTTCTTTTTGGGCGCCATCAATCGTGTGGAGGTGAAATAACACACATGCCGAACGCAAAGGTTCTCAGCGAAAAGCAGGCGATCGTCGCAGCTCTTGTCGAGCGTATCAAGAACGCGGGCGCTGGCATCCTGGTCGATTACCGTGGCATCACGGTTCTGGAGGATACCGCTCTGCGCGCCGAAATGCGCAAGGAAGGCATCGACTACTCGGTCGTCAAGAACACCCTTACCAGAAAGGCTCTGGATTCTCTCGGAATGAGCGGTCTGGACGACGTTCTCAGCGGAACGACCTCTCTGGCTACCACCGCGGGTGACCCCATCGCACCTTTCCGTATCATCAGCGATTACTCCAAGAAGCTCAACGACCGCTTCAACATCA
>CAMHER010000183.1 GCA_946184215.1 uncultured Clostridia bacterium
CTCGGAGGAAATGAAGGTCACGCTCATGCCCTCCTCCGCCAGCTTCAGCACCAGCTTCTGGATCTCCAGCTTGGTGCCGACATCGATGCCGCGGGTGGGCTCGTCCAGGATCAGGTACTGCGGATGAGTCAGCAGCCAGCGCGCCAGGATCACCTTCTGCTGGTTGCCGCCGGAGAGCGAGCGGATCGGCGTGTCCTTGGACGCGGTCTTGATCTGCAGCGCCTCAATGTATTCGTCTGCAAAGGCTTCCGCCTCGGCACGGGAGATCGGATGGTTCATGCCCTTGATGACCTGAAGGGCGAGAATGATGTTGTCCCTCACGGAGAGGTCGGCGATGATGCCGTCCCGCCGGCGGTTTTCCGGCAGATAGCCGATGCCGCTGCGGATGGCGTCGTGGGGCTTGGTGATCCGGACCGGCTTTCCCTTGATCGTCACGCGGCCGCCGGTCACCTGGTCCGCGCCGAAGATGGCGCGCACGCTCTCGCTGCGGCCCGAGCCCAGCAGGCCGGTAAAGCCGTTCACCTCACCGCGCCGGATCCTAAAGTCAAAGGGCCGGCATTCCGCGCTGGACAGGTCTTTCGCCTCGTACACCGTCTCCTCGCCCGCGGCGCTCTTCTGTCCGATGCGCTCCAGCTCGGCCAGGTCGTCCAGGCTCTTGCCCATCATCTTGGCCACAAGCTGCACCTGCGGGAGTTCGCTGACCAGATATTCGCCGACCAGTTCGCCGCCGCGAAGGACCGTGATCCGGTCGCTGACCTCATAGACCTGTTCGAGAAAATGCGTGACGAAGATGATGCCTACGCCCCTCTCCTTCAGCTCGCGCATCAGCTTGAACAGCATGGCCACTTCCTTGTCGTCCAGCGAGGAGGTAGGCTCGTCCAGGATCAGCACCTTGCATTTCATGTCCACCGCGCGGGCAATGGCCACCATCTGCTGCACAGCGAGCGAGCAGTGGGACAGCTCCTGTGAGGCCCGGGCGGGAATGCCAAGATTGTCCAGGATCTCCGTCGTCCGCTTTTCGTACTCTCTCCAGCGCACGATACGGTCCTTCGTCCGGCCGATGAACATGTTCTCCGCCACGGTCAGGTTCGGGCAGAGCGTGATCTCCTGATAGACGGTGCTGATGCCGAGGTTTTGTGCCTGCTGCGGGGAGTGGATGTTCGCCTCGCCGTCGCGCCCCTCGATACAGATGCTTCCGGCGTCCTTTTCATATACGCCGGTGAGCACCTTGATCAGAGTGGATTTGCCGGCGCCGTTCTCCCCCATCAAGGCATGGATCTCTCCTCTGCGCAGGGTGAAATCAACATTGTTCAGGGCCTTGACGCCCGGAAAGGAAATGCTGATCCCGCGCATGGTCAAAACGATTCCGTCTTCCATCCGTTCATCTCCTGTTCGATAGTCTGAAAAAAACGCGGTGTGGACCGCGGATTGCTCCACTGTTCCACACCGCGCTGTACTGATATACGGTCGTCCTGCCGGGGGATTCGGATTACTCGCCCAGGCCGTAGGTGTCGATGTCTGCCTGGGTGATCTCGCGGGCGTCAAAGCCCTTCTCTTCGGAAATGATCTGGTTGAGCGCGTTCAGGCCTTCGATGCTGCCGCCGGCCTCAAGGGTCTTGATCATTTTATCGATCACAGCCGCCTGGAAGGGGCTGCACTGGCCGTCGTAGTTCCAGTTGCCGGCCAGCAGCTCGCGCAGGGCCCACTTGTTGCAGTCGAAGCCCATGACGATGACGTCGCCGTTCACACCGTGGGTGATGCCGGCCGCATCCAGCGCCTCGACAACACCGCCGGCCATGCCGTCGTTCTCGGCATAGACGATGTTGAACTGTTCGCCGGCGTTGATCGCAGCCTCGGCGATCTTGCGGGCCTCATTGGCATCCCAGCTGTCGCCGCCGGTGCCCTCACGGACGATGGTCCATTTGTCGTCGGCAGCGCACTTCTCGGTCAGAGGATCGCTGCGGCCGATCTGAGCCGCGGAACCGAGCTGGCCCTGGATGTGCAGGATCTTATACTCGTCCAGACCCAGGCTCTCCAGCCAGGCAACGGCGGTCTCGCCTTCCTGACGCATGTCGGAGACGACGGCGGCGGTGTACAGGCTGGGATCGCAGTCGATCATACGGTCAAACAGGAAGACCTTGATGCCGGCTTCCTTGGCGTCGGCAAGGACCTCGTCCCAGCCGGTGGTCTCGGCGGCGGAGACCAGGATGTACTTCACCTGAGCGGTGATGAAGCCCTTGGCGGCCTCCAGCTGCTTGTCGGCGGTGGGGGCGGTGACGAAGGTGGCGTCATAGCCGTTTTCCTTAGTGAAGGTGTCGGTCAGGTTCTTTACGTTGGCTTCACGGTAGCCGGACTCGGAGGGATCCAGGTTGATGATACCGACTTTGATCAGGCCGGAATCGGCGGCTTTGTCTCCGGCGGGAGCCGCACCCGTCTGGCCGCAGGCAGCCAGAGCAAACACCATGGCGAGCGCGAGGATAAGGGCAAACAGTTTACGCATCTTTTTTCTACCTCTTTCCCATAATAATCATATTCCTTTGCCCGAAAAATACCGGGCCTTTCATCTGTATAATAGCGCCTTTTCCTCGCAAAAGCAACAGTTGTACGCACAATATGCAATTTTCGGATGCTTCAACAATACAAATCTTTTTACTACATTAAATCGCTCAATACAAATCGCAAAAATATATCCTGTTTTTGCTTTTCTGAGCAGAGTCGACAACATTTTTGTGACTTTTGGCCACCTCTACTTTTCGTCGCTTTTGCACAATTCGTCCTGCCTCCATACGGACAACCACGTTTTATGCCGGTTTTTCGATAAGATTTGTATTGAAATTGGACTGCTGCTTGGGTATACTCATATTGTACATGATTGAGTGGGGGAATTGACATGAACCCAAAGTACCAGAGCGTGGCGGACGAACTCCGCGCTGACATCCAGAAAGGCACTTATGAGAAAATGCTGCCCACCGAGCAGGCTCTCTGCGCCCGCTTCCGGGTGAGCAGGCAGACCGTGCGCCAGGCGCTTTCCCTGCTGGAGTCGGAGCGCCTGATCGAACGGCGACAGGGGAGCGGTTCGCATATCCGCAGGCAGAAGGAGCCTCCCGCGCACCGTCGCTACTCCATTGCCGTGGTCACGACCTATATCAGCGACTATATCTTCCCCAGCATCCTGCGCGAGATCGAGGCCGTCTGCTCTGACAACGACAGCGCCCCGCTCCTTTTTGCCACGCAGAACCAGTTTGCCAACGAGCGCAAGATCCTCCTGACCCTGCTGGGGATGGAGCAGCTCGACGGCGTTCTGGTCGAGGGGACGAAGACCGGCCTGCCGAATCCGAATATCCGGCTCTATCAAAAGCTGATGGACCGGGGCATCTCACTGGTATTCATGCACGGCAACTATGAACAGCTTCCCGAAACGCTCTCGGTCCTCGATGACAATGCGGCGGGCGGACGGATGCTGGTAGAGTATCTCTATTGGAAAGGGCACCGCAGGATCGCAGGAATCTTCAAATACGACGACCTGCAGGGCCGGCAGCGCTTTGTCGGCTATCTGGACGCCATGCAGGAATACGGGCTGTCGCTGGAGGACTGCAATATTCTCTGGTACGGCACCGACCAGAAGGGCAGCTTTCTGAAGGAGGGCTCCGTCCGGGACGAGACGAAGCAGCTCCTCTCCTCCTGCTCCGCGGTCATCTGCTACAACGACGAGATCGCGACCCGCGTGGTCTCTTACCTGAACCGTCAGGGAATATCGGTCCCGGGCGACGTCGCCGTCGTCAGCTTCGACAACAGCCAGTACAGCGAAATGTCCACGCCCCGCATCACTTCCCTCTCCCACGGCGCCTACAATGTCGGGCGCATGGCCGCGGAGCTCCTCTTCCGGCATCTGCGGGGCGAGAGCTGCATCTCTTCCGTCGCGCCCTGGGTGCTGGTCGAAAAGGAGAGCAGCTGAAACGAAAAAACGCGAATACAGGGGATGATATGGACATATCATCCCCTGTTCGCTTCTCGTGCTCCAGCGGGGATTCGCTTGCATTTTGTTTTCCCTTGTGGGGGCCGGGAAAACAAAATAAAGGTATTCGCCAGTGTGCGCACTGGCTCA
>CAMHER010000184.1 GCA_946184215.1 uncultured Clostridia bacterium
AGGAGCTTTTATCAAAAGTCGATGAACTGATCACCGAGGGAAAACGCATCGGGAATAATCTCAATCAGATCGCCCGTGCGCTCAATTCGGATTCTTTTGATCCCGGCATCACAACAGATATCCGCCGCGCGCTCGGCGATCTGGCGGAATGGAAATACGAAATCCTGCAGGAGGTGGGAAGCGCCATTGGCAACGATCAAACATTTGAGCTCGAAAAACTCGGACCTCGGGGCCGCCGAGCGTTACTTGATCTTTCAGCACGACGAGAGCAACAACAACCCGGTTCTTGATGAATACGGTCATCTGATCCCGCGCGAGGATTACCGTATCGACACTGTGCTCTGCGGCGACGAAGATTTTGCCATCGCCTGCATGAAAACGAATCTCGCCTATAACAAAAATCTTTCGCGCGGCGACATCAAGACGCATCATTACATTATCAGCTTTGATCCACGCGACGCAGAAGATAACGGACTGACAATGGATCGCGCGCATGAGCTGGGTCTCGAATTTTGCAAAACACATTTCCCCGGCCACCAGGCGTTGGTCGCAACACACCCAGACGGTCACAACAAAAGCGGCAACATCCATGTGCATATCGTCATCAACAGCCTACGCATCGAGCACGTTCCCATGATGCCGTACATGGACAAAGCCTGCGATACACTTCCCGGCATGAAGCACCGCTGCACCGCAGCCGCACTCCGTTATCTCCGTGCGGAAGTGATGGAAATGTGCCAGCGCGAAGGACTGTATCAGATCGATTTGCTCAACGGCAGCAAGAACAGAATCACGGAACGCGAGTACTGGGCGCAGAAGCAGGGACAGAAAAAGCTTGACGAGGAAAACGTCGAATTGATCGCAAACGGTGAAGAACCGAAGCAGACGAAGTTTGAAACGGACAAGGCGATCCTGCGGAAACAGATCCGTGCGGCGTTGAAGAAATCCAAAACTCTGGATGAGTTTTTCGATTCTCTGTTGGAGGATTACGGCATCGCGGTGAAAGAGAGCCGCGGCCGTTTCAGTTATCTGACGCCGGAGCGCACAAAGCCGATCACGTCCCGCAAGCTGGGCGACGATTTTTCCAAGGAAGCGATCCTCGCCGCATTGGAGCAAAATACACCGCGAATCCTTCCGTCTGTCAGTCAGAGGCCGGTCATTTCTGTCACGCCCATCGCAAAGCCGGAGATCGAAAAGTTGATCGATCTGGAAGCGAAACGCGCCGAAGGGAAAGGCGAAGGTTACATCCATTGGGGCAAGACCTTCAATCTGAAAACGATGGCCAAGACGCTGATCTATTTACAGGAAAACGGTCTGACCGATCTGGACGCGCTCGACGCCGCACTCGCAGAAGCGCATGAAAAAGTCAATGCCGGCCGTGCCAATATAAAAGCGATTGAGCAAACCCTAAAAGAAAAGAAGGAATTGCAGAGACAAGTTTTGAACGCTCATGCCGGAAAAGATTTGCACGCGGAGTACCTAAAGCTGCCGAAGAAAAAGCAGGAAAAGTTTTACGAAGAAAACCGCCCGGCGCTCATGCTCTACGACGCGGCTATGCGGTATTTCAAAGAAAACGGGGTCAAAACGATTCCTACCGTCAAGCGAATCCAGGATGAGATCGAAGATCTGACTTCTGCCAAAAACGCTGGATACACCGAATACCGCGAGAGTCAGAAACGCGAAAAGGAGCTGCAGACCGTCAAGGTCAACATTGAAACAATACTCCGACAACAAGAGCCGGAGATCGGACAGGAACGCAAAGCGCACGAGCAGGAAATATAGCCCCGGTGTCACGCTTTAAGCATGAAAGAAAAGAACGGAGGAAGAGTTCATGATAGATTATGAAATAGAAGAAGATGGCATTGATTGTGTTGACGAAGGATTTGATGAAATGGAACGGGCGTGGGAAGATGACGAGGATAACGGAGACGGAAGCATCCCCGAGCTGTATTTCAGCCGGCCCGATCCCTACGCAAAATGTGATCCCCTTTCTGATGGTCAGCGTCGCTACAATTATCGCATTGATGAGCAAGGGCGCATCGTTGTCAGAAATCTTGACGCCTGGTGGATTCCGGAAATGAAGATCATAGAGGAAATCGACGGAACATTATATACGGTCACCGGCAGCTATGAGGGAACTGAGATGCTGGATCAAAAGCTTACGCGGATCATGCTGCATAATTTGGAGGATTCCGAATGACAAACGAAGAAAGTTATGTTAATATAGAGCCATCCAATCCTGTACAGACAGTTGCCCCTGAAAAGGAGGAAACAGAATTGATCAGGGCAACTGATAAAATCACCGCATTATACTGCCGCCTCTCAAACGAGGACTCCCTGGATGGCGAGTCGAACTCCATAAGCAATCAGCGCCGCATCCTCAGCGACTATGCGCGAGACAGAAAATTCCCGAACCCCGTTTTCTTCATCGACGACGGATACAGCGGAACCGATTTTGATCGCCCCGGCTTTCAGGAAATGCTGGATGAGATCGAAGCGGATCATGTGGCGGTCGTGCTGACGAAAGACCTTTCCCGCCTTGGACGAAATTCCACAATGACGGGCATGTTCATCAACATCACCTTCGCCAAGCACAATGTCCGGTACATTGCCATCAATGACAACTTCGACACTCTCAACCAAAACAGCGTAGACAACGATTTTGCCGGGATTCGAATGTGGTTCAATGAGTTCTATGCCCGCGATACCAGCCGCAAGGTCCGTGCAGTTGTCAAAGCAAAGGGAGAGCGCGGCGAGCCTTTGACCGGATTCCTGCCATATGGCTATGTGAAAGATCCGAACGATCCGAAGAAATGGATTGTGGACGAGGAAGCCGCGAAGGTGGTCAAACGCATCTTCTCTCTCTGCATGGAGGGACGCGGTCCGTCTCAAATCGCCAAGCTGCTCCAAGAGGAAAAAGTGTTGACCATCACAGCATATAGACTGCAAGAAGGCCGCAACGCGAACCATCCGGAACCGGCAAATCCGTATGAATGGGACTCCCGGAGTGTCGCAGATATTCTAGAGCGCCGCGAATACACCGGCTGCACGGTCAATTTCAAGACTTACTCCAATTCCATCTGGGACAAGACGACCCGCAAGAACCCGATAGAGAACCAGGCGATCTTCTACAACACGCACCCGGCCATCATCGACATTGACATCTTTGACAAGGTGCAGGAGATCCGGGAGCAGCGCCACCGCAGGACGAAATCCGGCAACTCACATATGTTCTCCGGCTTGGTTTTCTGCGCAGACTGCAAAGGCAAGATGTATTTCAACAGCTCAAGCGGCGAAGAAAGCAAGTGGTTCTTTTCCTGTTCCAATGCCCGCAGCGGCTCACGCAAATGTACAAGCCACTATATCCGCGCGATTGTCTTGGAACGCTTGGTTTGGAATTACACGCAAAGGGTCATTGATCTTGTGCTCCGCTATGAAGCCCATTTTAGGACGATCATGGAGGAGAAGATGCAGACCGAGAGCAAGGCGATCCTCAAGGCCAAACGCAAGCAGCTTGAGAAAGCGGAAAAGCGCATTCAAGAGCTTGATCGGCTGTTCGTGCGAACCTACGAGGATAACGTATCCGGTAAGCTGAGCGACGAGCGCTTTGCAGCGATGAGCCACGGCTATGAGGAAGAACAGCAGGGCTTGAAGGAAGCGGCAGAGGTTCTCCGGAAGGAGATTGAAGTACAGGAACAGCAGAACCAAAATTTAGATCTGTTCATTGAGCGCATTCAGAAGTACACGGCTTTGGAGGAGCTGACGCCCTATGTGGCGCACGAGCTCATCAAGGCGATCTATGTGGGCGCACCGGACAAGAGCAGCGGCAAGCGCCGCCAGAGCATCCACATCGAGTATGATCTGATCGGATTTATCCCGCTGAATGAACTGATGAAGCAGGAAACGGCATGACAAATGCCATGCCGTTCCTGCAAATGACGATAAAACTATCTTACGGGTGGCGGCCCTTGTGCCCTCCCGGCGGAACCTGGCTGTATTGTGATAAAAAGTTCGGCGAATT
>CAMHER010000185.1 GCA_946184215.1 uncultured Clostridia bacterium
GCAGTAGGTGCAGAAGTTGTTGCAGCCGTACATGATCGAGAGCCAGGCCTTCACCTTTCCGTCGCGCCGCACGGGGATGCCCTCAGCCACGGCGCCGTCGTTCTTTTCGGCGGCGAAAACGCGCTTGTGCTTTTCCATGACCTCAAGCAGCAGCTCCGGGAAGCGCCACAGCTCGTGCGGGCCGAAGACCAGATCGACCACCGGGTAGGACATTTTGATCTTCTGCGCCATATGCTCCTGCTGGACCATGCAGCCGCAGACCGCGATGATCTGCCCCGGCCGGGCCTTCTTGGAATGATTCAGCGCGCCGACGTTGCCCAGCACGCGCATTTCGGCGTGCTCGCGCACGGCGCAGGTGTTCACCACGATCACGTCGGCCTGAAACTCGTCCTGCGTGAAGCCGTAGCCCATCTCGGCGAGGTATCCCCGCAGCTTTTCGCTGTCGGCCTCGTTCTGCTGGCAGCCGTAGGTGTCCACAAGCGCAAGCGGACGCTCTCCGTCCGCGGTGACGCGCTCGAAAATGTCGGCGCAGATCGCCTGCTGGCGTTCGATTTCCTTCCCGTCGATCGTTTTTCTTGTATATGCCATATATAATCCTCTCGAGGTGTAAAAAATAACTATGTGATATCAGTTTATAATAGCATAAAAGAGGTGGAAAATTCAACTGAAATCCTATATAATAGGGGTATTGAAACAACAGGAGAAAAAACCGCTATGAGTGTTATCAATATCCTCTCCCCCCACGTGGCGGACATGATCGCCGCCGGTGAGGTGGTGGAGCGGCCCGCCTCCGTGATCAAGGAGCTGTGCGAAAACGCGCTGGACGCCGGGGCGAAGAACATCACCGTCGAGATCCGCGGCGGCGGCGCCACGATGATCCGCGTCACGGACGACGGCTGCGGCATGTCGCCGGATGACGCGGGCGTGGCCTTTTTGCGCCACGCGACGAGCAAGCTGCGCGACGAGCGCGGGCTGGAGGCCATCGCGACGATGGGCTTCCGCGGCGAGGCGCTGGCCGCCATCTCCGCCGTGTCGAAGATCCGTCTCGTCACGCGCGAGCGCGGCGCGGCCGAGGGCACGCTCGTCACGCTTGAGGCGGGCGAGATCCGGGAGATGCAGCCCTTCGGCTGTCCCGAGGGCACGACGATGGAGGCGCGCGAGCTCTTCTACAACACCCCCGCGCGACAGAAATTCATGAAATCCGACCGCGCCGAGGCCTCCGCCTGCCAGACGGCCGCCCTGCGCTGCGCGCTGGCGCACCCCGAGGTCTCCTTCCGCTTTCTCCGCGACGGCGAGGAGCAGTTCTTCTCCCCCGGCGACGGGCGCGAGGATTCGTGCATCTATTCCCTGCTCGGGCGCGCGGTCGCGACAGACATGCTCAAATGCACCGGCGACAACGACGGCGTGCGCGTGTCGGGCTATGTGTCCTCCCCCGCGGCGGGGCGCGGCAACCGCAGCGCGCAGTATTTCTTCTGCAACGGGCGCGCGATCCGCTCGCAGCTTTTGCAGGCCGCGCTGGAGCAGGCCTACCGCAACACGCTGCTGACCGGGCGCTACCCCAGCTGCGTGCTGTATCTCACGCTCTCCTACGGCAGCGTGGACGTCAACGTCCACCCGGCCAAGACCGAGGTCAAATTCAGCGAGGAGCGCAAGGTGTTCGACGCGGTGTACTACGCCGTGCTCAGCGCCCTGACGGGCGAGGAGCGCACAAAGGCGCCCGCCGCCGAGCTGCCCGCCGACATCCGGCCGAAGGAGAATTTTTACCAGTCCATGAGCGCCGGGC
This sequence comes from uncultured Clostridia bacterium, assembly GCA_946184215.1. Taxonomy (GTDB): domain Bacteria; phylum Bacillota; class Clostridia; order Oscillospirales; family Oscillospiraceae; genus Limivicinus. The sequence goes on from CAMHER010000185.1 coordinate 1,784, forward strand.
AGTTCCGCGCGAACGGCTATTCCGCCGCGCCGGAAAAGAGCGGCGCGAAGAGCGCGGCGAAATATACGGAGAGCGCCGGGGCGTCCGCCGCTGCGTACGCGAAGCCCGCCTCAGGCGCCTGGAAGCCCACCGGTCTGCGCGCCCCCGACCCGGCCTGGCAGACACGGCTCGACCTTTCTCCCGCCCGTCCGACGCCGTCTGCGCCGAAAAGCCCTGCCGCGACAGGCTTTTCAGCCGCCGCGGGCTCCCGGATTGTGGAAAAACCTGTTCAAAATGTTGAAAAGCCGCGCCTGCCCGACCACAAGATAGTGGGTGAGGCCATGAAGACCTATATCATCGTCGAGCAGGGCGAAGAGCTGATCCTGATCGACAAGCACGCCGCCCACGAGCGCATGATCTTTGACCGGCTCAAGGCGCAGGACCGCAGCATCATGGCGCAGACCCTGCTCGCCCCCGTCACGATCCGCCCCGACGGGGCGGACGCGGAGCTCCTCGAGCAATACGGCGGGCTGTTTGCCTCGCTCGGCTTTGAGATCGAGCCCTTTGGCGAGACGGACTATGTGGTGCGTGCGCTGCCCGCCGACCTGGACGCCGCGGACGTGGCCCCGGCTGTTGAGGAGATCTGCGAGAAGCTGCGCCGGGGCAAGGCTCCGCGGCCCGAGGACGCCCGGGACGAGATTTTGCACACCGTGGCCTGCAAGGCCGCGATCAAGGCCGGCTGGGACAATTCCCGTGAGGAGCTTGAGCGTGTGGTGGAGGCCGTGCTCTCCGGCGCCGTCAAGTACTGTCCCCACGGCCGTCCCGTCTCCGCCGTCGTGACGAAGAAGGAGCTGGACAAGCTCTTCCGCCGCATCGTATGAGCGCGGAGAAGGTCATCGTCGTCGCGGGGCCGACCGCGACGGGGAAAACGAAGCTCGGCATCCTGCTCGCGCAGCGCTTTTCGGGCGAGATCGTCTCGGCCGACTCCATGCAGCTCTACCGCCGCATGGACATCGGCACCGCCAAGGCCACCGAGGCCGAGCGCGCGGCGGCGCCCCATCATATGCTGGACGTGGCAGAGCCCGACGAGAGCTATTCCGTCTCCCGCTATGTCGAGCAGGCCGCTCGCTGCTGCGACGACATCCTCGCGCGCGGCCACACGCCGGTGATCGTCGGCGGCACGGGGCTGTATATCGACTCGCTGCTCTCCGGCCGGGACTTTGCCGGACGTGAGGAGGGCGACGAGGGGCTGCGCGGGAGCTTGAACGCGCGCTATGACGCCCTGGGCGGCGAGGCCATGCTCCGGGAGCTGGCCGCCTTCGATCCCGAGCGCGCGGCGAAGCTGCACCCCTCCGACCGCCGCCGCATCGTCCGCGCCATTGAGATCTACCGCCTGACCGGCGAGACCATCAGCGCCCATGACGCGCGCACGAAGGCGCTGCCGCCGCGCTATGACGCGGCGCGGATCGTGCTGGGCTGCCGTGATCGTTCGGAGCTGTACGCGCGCATCGACAAGCGCGTGGACGACATGGTGGCCGCGGGTCTTTTCGACGAGGTCGCCGGGCTTTTGCAGAGCGGTCTCTCGCCCGAGAGCACGGCGATGCAGGCCATTGGCTACAAGGAGGCCGCGGCCGCTCTTGCCGGCGCGATCGGCCGCGACGAGGCGATCGCGCTCATCAAGCAGAACTCCCGCCGCTATGCCAAGCGTCAGATCACCTGGTTTTCCCGCTGGGACGACGCGCTCTTCCTGAATTGGGAAGGGACGCCGGATTTTGAAAAGGCCCTCCGGATTTCGACAGAATTCCTCACCGCGCGCGGTTTATCATAAGGCTGCCCGCCTCCCGCAGAAGGGAGCGCGGAGCATACTATATGATACCGGAGCGGCGCGGGAGCGTTTGCGGCCGCTCCGCGAGAAAAAGGAGTCGGCTGACATATGCAGAAAACGCAAAATCTCCAGGATACCTTCCTCAACCAGGCAAGGAAAGAAAAGCTTGCCGTGACGATGTTTTTGATGAACGGCTTTCAGCTGCGCGGGATCATACGGGGCTTTGACGGCTTTACCGTCATCCTCGATTCCGACGGCAAACAGCAGATGATTTACAAGCACGCCATCTCCACGGTCGTGCCTCTCAGGCCGATCGCCTTCGACGGCGAGAGTTGACGCGCGGCGGCGGGACGTGATCCCGGTTTGCCGCAATTGCCGTTTCCGGCACTCGCATAAATGCTCATGCCGCAAAGCGGCGCGGCTGCACAAATT
>CAMHER010000186.1 GCA_946184215.1 uncultured Clostridia bacterium
TCTCGTTGGAGAGGCCCCAGACGGCGATGGAGGGGTGGTTATAGCACTGGGTGATGAGCTCGCGCATCTGGTCAAGGGTGTTCTGCCGCCCGTTTGTCATGTGCATGGTGATGTAGGGGATCTCGGCCCAGACCACAATGCCGTTTTCGTCGCAGAGGTCATAGAACTCCTGCGCGTGCTGATAGTGGGCCAGGCGCAGGGTGTTGGCGCCCAGCTCCCGGATGATGGCCATGTCCGCCTTGTGATCCTCAATCGAGAGGGCGTTGCCCTTGCCCTTCAGGTCCTGATGGCGGCTCACGCCCCGGAGGGGATAGCTGCGGCCGTTGAGGAAGAAGCCCTTTTCCGGATCGCAGGCAAACACGCGGCAACCGAAGCGGGTCGACACCTCGTCGCCGGAGGGGAGCTTCGCGGTTGCGGTGTAGAGATAGGGATCGTCCACGCCGTCCCAGAGGCGGACGTCTTCGATGACAAACTCGGCCTTATTCTCCACGGTCTTCGTCTCGCCGTTGACCGTAATGTCGACCGAAGCGGCGTTGTGCCAGGTCTCCACAGTGACGGTGGCTCTGCGATTCTCCAGATCCACCACCGGCGTGACCTTGATGCCGGGCGTCCCGTCCTTGAGCAGTTCAAAGTGCTCCTGTGGAACGGCGATCAGGTTTACATCCCGGTATAAGCCGCCGTAGAAGGTAAAGTCAGCTTTTTGAGGGTACACGCTCTGGCTGTCGCTGTTATCGACGGAAATCGCCAACGTTCCGGGATGGGGCAGTTCCACACGGAAGGTCGAATAGCCACCCTCGTGCCGGACAAGCTTCTCCCCATCCAGATAAACCTCCGCCGTGTGGTTGGCTCCGTTGATTTCCAGATAGTTTTTTTCTCCGCTCAGTTCCTCGGAAGAGAGCTCGCGCACATACCAGCACACTCCGCGGTGATAATCGTTGCCGCCGTCCTGGCCGTCGATGGCGTTCCAGGTGTGGGGCAGCGTGACCGCCTCGCCGCGCGAGGCATAGGCCGTCGCAGTATCAACGGGGATGGCGGCTTTTAAAAACCGCCATCCGTCTTTTAATGTCGTGATCTTACGCATTTTCGGGATCTCCCTTGTGAAGCTCTTCCTCGATCATCTCATGCTTCAGTTCTTCTTTTTTCTCAGCGATGCGCTTCTGGACCTCGACCATCTCAGCCTTGCCCAGATTGCACTTGCGCATGGCCCACAGCGTGCAGAGCCAGCCGAGGATCGCAAGGCCGTAGCGCAGAGCCATCGAGACCCAGAAGATGCCTCCGGTGGGATTGTCGCTGGGCTGGGGCAGCGTGGTCGTGTAGCCGATGAGGGCAACGCCCGCCGTGGCAATGAGCGCGGAGAAGGAGGACACGATCTTGTCGATCAGGCTGTAGGTGCCGGAGACGACGGCAGGGATATACTTGCCGCTGCGATCCAACTCGAAGTCGATGATATCGGCCATGAAGGCGGTATTGGCGGTGGTGCCGGCCATCATAAAGCCGTTGCCCACCAGCGTGAGCAGGATGTAGAGCACCATCGTGACGCCAAAATGGGCGATCGTGTGCGTGCCAACGGTGTACCATGTGATAGTGAAGAAGGCAATAATCGCGAGGTTTGCATAGATGCAGTACTTTGCCCAGTTGACGATGGCCTCCTTGTTGCCGTGTTTGCCGCAGTACCTCGCTCCAATGATCGCGAAGATGATCGAGGGCAGCATACCGCCGACGGAGAGGTAGGTAGCAATAGTCATGTTGCCGATCAGAATGCCGGAGACCATTGTGCTGACCACAGCAGCCGCGCCGGCCTGCTGGGCGATCTTGTCAGAGGAGGCGGAGATAATGTAGGCCTGCAGGGGCTTGTTGTCCTTGAGAACGCTCCACATGTCCTTCCAGCTCAGATGCTCGTGCGCCTTGTTGGTACCGCGGAAGTTCTCGGGCTTGTCATAGGCGCTGATGCCGACGCAAACCAGCAGCACGCCGATAAGAGAAGTAATGACCGTGACAGTCGCGGCGGCGGTCAGATAGGCCTGGCTGTAGTCAACGGCATAGCCGGTCTCGGTGACGGCGATCTGTCCGTATTTGGGCAGCAGCACGGTGTTGAGGATGATCGTGAAGGCCATCGGGACGATGTAGTTGAACACCGTGTTCCACACGCCGACGGTGGGACGCTGCTTCGGGTCATTGGTCATCAGGGCAGGAAGCGTCTGCGCGGTCATGTTCACGATCGTGTAACCGATGACGTAGAGCATGTAGGTCACCAGGAACATCCCGACGCCAAAACCCTTGCTGGAAGCCCAGGAGAACATGGACATGATGCCAAGCGACTGCACTGCCCAGCCGAGGAGCATCAGGGGCCGGATCTTGCCCCAGCGGGTGTTGACACGGTCGTAGAGGAACGCCAGAAGCGGGTCGGTGATGGCGTCAAAAATGCGGGTGAAGGTCAGCAGGCCGCCGATGATCAGCGTCGAGATGCCGAAGCCGATGCTGGCTGCATAGGACGCCTGCCCGATCAGCGTGTAGATGGCCATGCCGTTGAGGGCGTTGCAGGCGACGAGAATGATCTGCCAGAGTTTTGCTCTGCGGTACTCCACGCCGTCGATCTGGCTGGAGCTGAGTTTTTCCTTTGCCATGATGATACTCCTTTTCTCTTGTTTCGATGTGTTCGCTTTTGCGATCTGAGATTATTGTAAAGGAAGGCGCAGTGTGCGTAAACTCAATAAGTCCGAAAAAGTTACAAAAATTCGTGAACTTCGCTTGTACAAGAAAAAACTTCGTGCTACACTGTTTTCAGGAAAAACTGCACGGAGGCGGATCACACATGGACCAGAGAATGACACAGGGAGAACAAAATCTGCTCCTGCTGGAAAGCCTGATCCCCGGAGGCGAGCGTTTTTATGTCTGGTGTTACAGAAAAGACGGAAGCTTCCTCGCCAGCTCCTGCCCGCAGGAAGAGCAGAATGTGTTGGATCAGGCTTTTCGTGTGCTGGGCGGCATGGACAAAACGATCCTAGCGGCCGAGGATGCCGGTCAATCCTGGCCTCTGCTGATCGGTTCGCCGATCGGGATGCAGTGGGCCGTCACCTTTGAGACGGAGCGCAGGCAGGAACTGATCTTTGTCGTCGGGCCGGTGTTTTACAGCGCTCCGATGGAGAGCCAGCTCCGCGAAGGACTGCGTCTCTATATGAACAGCAGGGAAAACGCCGCCTGGGCGACGAAGCTGTATCAGCTCCTTCCGAAGCTGCCGGTCATGTCCTATGCCATCTTCTCCCGCTACGTCATGATGGTGCACAACACCCTGACCGGGCAGCAGCTGGGTATGGACGCGCTGAACAGTGCGCTGCCTCCGGAGGGCGGCGCGACTCCCGTGCGAACGGAGCAGCGCGACCGCAACTCGGTGTATCTGGCGGAGCGCGCCATGCTGCAGATGGTACGCAACGGGGACATCAGCTACCAGAGCATCCTGCAAAACAGCGTAGGCCTCAGCCCGGGCGTGCCGATCCAGGGGCAGGACCCGCTGCGGCAGATGAAAACCAGCATCGTGGTCTTCACGACGCTGGTCAGTCGGGCCGCCATCGAAGGCGGGCTGTCTCCGGAAGTGGCATATTCGCTGGGAGACTCCTATATCCAGTCTGCGGAGGACTGTCGGGATTCGGGGGAACTCAGCGCCCTAGCGTTCGCGATGTATCACGACTTCATCTATCGGGTCCATCATCTGCGGACAAACCCCAATTACTCGCTCGCCATCCAGAAATGCTGCGATTACATCGAACTGAGTCTGGACCGAAAGATCCGTGTCTCCGATCTGGCCGCGCTGGTGGGATATACCGAGTATTACCTGACGGATAAATTCAAGAAAGAGACCGGCCAGTCCATCAACAGCTATATCCGCTTCGCCAAAGTGGAGCGGGCAAAAGTGCTGCTCACCTCCACGGATACGCCAGTGAAGGAAATCGCGGAATCGCTGGCCTTCAACACGGTGAACT
>CAMHER010000187.1 GCA_946184215.1 uncultured Clostridia bacterium
AAGGGGACTGCCGCGGCAGGCCCCTTTCGCATTCGGATGCTTAAAAATAACTGACCTTGATCCTCTTGCCCATCTTTCTCAGGCAGTCGGAGAGCTCATCGACAATATTCATCTTGATGTTGAAATTGATCGGCAGGTCCGGGTTCTGGTGTGCCGGGTTGACAGCTCTTCCCACGAAGAAATTGATATCGGTCGCCTCCTCGAAGAGGAGACGGCAGATGAGGGAAGCGCCGTCGCGCTGGAAACTCCAGGTTTCATAGAGCTCATTTTTATCCAGCGCGTCCTTGGCGTACTCGATTACCTTGCTGAGCGTGATCACGCCCTCGGTCACAAGGTCTACGCCCTCGATCTCGGCGATCGGCGGAACGTCGCTTCTCTCAAAGGTCAGGCTTGCCCTGACGGGCTTTCCGAGATATTTTCCGACGATCGAAGAAGTTGTGCCGCCGCAGACAATGTGCTTGCCCTCTTTCGAGAAGAACAGGGACATCATGCGGTCGCAGTCATCCCGGTTGCGCGGCGGGCCGAACAGGATATTCATCGGCTCCCGTTTCCGCATTTTCACGACGCAGGCTGTCGCATCGTCTCCCGGGTGGTAGCCGTATTCCTTATCGCACTGGTCGACAAGCATGGTCGCAAGCGTTTTGGCCGTATAGCCGACCGCCACCAGCGCCTGCATGAACTCTGCGATGTCTTCCCATTTCCATCCGAAATTGTAGGCAAGTCCGATCCCGGCATGCGGGCATCCGTCGCTCATCGCGATCATGCAGTCGCCTTCCTGCAGGCTGATCACGGATTTCAGCACTTTCTTCCCGCCGATATTCAGTTCGGTCTTCGGATAGTCGTAGATCTCATCGCCCCTGATGAAGATGACCGGCGGATTGTCATACTGGATGATCTCGACCGTCCGGTTTGCGATAACGTGTATGATGGTGAACGTGGAATACGCGACACCTCTCACAGAACAGATCGGCAGAGTTGCGGCGATCGTATCAACGCAGTCCTCCAGCGCCAGTCCTTCCGCCAGCATGGTGGAGATGATCTTCGAGGTCAGGGTGGATAAAATGCTCGCTTTTACGCCGCTGCCAAGCCCGTCCGCAAGGACGATGACCTGGGAGTTCTCCCCCTGTTCCACAATATCCACGTGATCGCCGCACAGCTGCTCGCCCTCATGGTTGATGCTTTTCCAACCGATCTCAGCGCACAAATTATTCATCCCTGATCGACTCCTTCAGCTTGGTAAGCGCAATCTTTGTCTCCGCAGCCGTCTCTCCCAGGAGGGAAGCGATTTCCTGCACGATCCGCATCTGGCGATCCACCACATTGTCGGCGATCTCAACGGTCTGCCGGCAGATCTCTTCCTTCCGTTCCTTCTGCGACTCCTGCTCGGTCACATCGCGGAAAATGCCGAGGATCGCGCGGAACTCCTTGTCGTAGACGATGGTCTTCTCCACATATTTTCCGTACTCGGCCAGGTACTCGCGCTTGCCGTAGATCGATCTCCCACCGGAGAGCACGCGCACGAAATCGGTCGGATCGAGGATGCGCACCGCCTGGTCGCTCAGGATGTCGCTCGCACTTCGCAGATTGAAAATGCGGAGCGCCGCCGGATTGATCTGCTGTACTTCCAGCTTCTCGTTGAGGACGATGAGGCCGTTGGGAGAATTGCGCGAGATGGTGTCGGAGAAGTTCTCCGCCTTGTCCTTTAAGAACGGCAGGCACATGGAGATCTCCGCTTTGCCCTGCAGCACCGCGACCGCCTTCTCCCGGCAGGTATTGTAGCCGCAGGAGCCGCAGTTGAGTTCGTCGGAGGGCTTCCGCTTGCCCATCTGCTGCAGCGTATTCTGGATTTCTTCCTCGCTCGGCATATAGGTATGGCGGTCGATCGCTTCAAACCGTTTTCCAAGCTCCTGCTCAGAAGGCTGCGTAACTTTGAAATCCTTTTTGCCCGCATACTTTGAAACCGCCATGTAGTCCCTGACCGGAGAACGGTGGAACTTCTCCATGACCGGGCCGCCGATGCAGCTGCCGGAACAGGAGGACATCTCAATAAAGCAGTGATGCAGGTTGCCGGCCTCGATATCCTTTAACGCGGCAATGCAGTTTTCGGTCCCGTCAACCGCCATGTACGCATAGTCCGGGTTGCTCATCTGCATGGTTTTTAAGATGCCGCCGGCTGTCGGGAAGAATCTTGCGCGGCTGTTTTCATTTTCATCGTACTTTGCTTCCGGCTCGATGTGCGCCGCTTTGAACATCGCTGTCAGCTCGTCAAAGGTCAGCACGGCATCCACGATCCCCTCGTACTGCTGCGCCTCATCCTTTTTCGCGACGCAGGGGCCGATAAAGACCGTCTTTGCGTTCGGGATCCGTTTCTTTATGTCCATGCAGTGCGCCTGCATCGGGGAAAGAACGTCGGCGAGATACGGCAGAAGATGCGGAAAATACTTCTGGATCAGCAGGTTGACCGAATGACAGCAGGACGTGATGATAATGTCCTTCGACGCTTCGCTGACCATGCGGTCGTACTCTCTCTTGACGATCGTCGCGCCGACCGCGGTCTCCTCCGCATCGTAAAATCCGAGCTTCTTCAGCGCAGCCCGCATGGATTCGATCCCCACACCTTCATAGTTGGCAATAAAAGAGGGCGCAAGGCTGACCACGACCGGGTCTCCGCTCTGAAGAAGGACCTTCACTTTCTCCGTCTCCTCGACGATCTGCTTGGCGTTCTGCGGACATACGACGAAACACTGGCCGCACATGATACATTCGTTCGCAATGATGTAAGCCTGGTTTCCGGAAAAACGGATCGCCTTGACGGGGCAGTGGCGAATGCATTTGTAACAGTTCTTACAGTTTGATTTTTTCAGCGTCAGACATTCCATTCCGTATTACCCCCTGTTCAGTTTTGCCAGCACTTTATCCCGGAAGAACTCATCAAAGCCTTCCGGCGTGATGCCGGTGTACACATCGTCATCGACCGTGATCGTGACGCCGACACGGTTGCAGCGGCCGGTGCAGAAGCTGCCGGTCAGCGCGATCTGATCTTCCAGATGATTCTTTTCAACCGCTTCCTGAAACAGCGCGACAATTCTTTCGGCCCCTTTTAAATGACAAGCGGAACCGATGCATATCGAGATAATGATCATAAGCAAGTACTCCCTGTCCTTCGGTTGGTGATGTTGGCAGATCCATCATAGCATAGAATCCTGTCAAAATCCAGTTCCCGCTCACGGCAGGGAGGATAAAATCAATGCTATATATGGGTAGAAAAATATGAGATTATAAAATAATGAGTTGATCATGATAGAGGAAAAGGATTGCAAATTCATAATTTCATTGCGTTGTATATTTGCTGCATTATTAAAGCATTAAAAGGAGGTTGCAAAAAACACGTCGCAAAGAAATTATTTAGGGGTTTGGGGATTTCCCCAACAAGCAAACGCAGTAAAGCGCAGCGGAAACTTGAGCATGACGCCGTTTTGTACGGCGTCATGCATTGCTTGCCAAGTATGTGATCCCCTCTCAATCCCTGCTCAAAAAGATGTGGTTTTTCTGTTAATTCTGTGTAGCCCATATTGAAAGCCTACTGTTATTCGTATATAATGTAGTCTGTATTTTTGTACATTGCGATCAGTGAGGTCAAAGCATGAAGGGCTATCTTTCCATCCGGGAAACATCCTACAAATGGGGCGTCTCCGAGCGCCGCGTCAATCAGTATGTGACTGAGGGACGCATTCCCGGCGTGGAGCGGTTCGGACGTTCCTGGGCAATTCCTGCGGACGCTGTTAAGCCCGGCGATCCCCGACAAACCCGAAAGAAAGTAAAACAAGGCGTGGAAGGTATGGAGGATGTTCACTTATGACGATGGATTTAGGAACGCTTGCCATACTTTTCCCAATGCTGTTCTTGCTGCTTGGGCTTGGGTTCACAGTGGTGATCGATCCCTATATCCAGCAGAAACAGCG
>CAMHER010000188.1 GCA_946184215.1 uncultured Clostridia bacterium
CGCCGCCGTAGCACTTGGCCAGCACGTCCTTGCGCATGGCCTTGACGGTCTCGCGTGCGATGATCTTGCCGCCAATGGCGGCCTGGATCGGCACCTCGAAGAGCTGGCGCGGAATGTTGTCCTTGAGCTTCTCACACAGCTTGCGCGCCCGTCCGTAGGCCTTGTCGCGGTGGGCGATGAAGCTCAGCGCGTCGACCTTGTCGCCGTTTAAGAGCATGTCGACCTTGACCAGGTCGCTCTCCTGGTAGGAGCTCAGCTCATAGTCGAGCGAGGCATAGCCCTTGGTGCGGGCCTTGAGGGTGTCAAAGAAATCATAGATGATCTCGTTGAGCGGCATTTCATAGTGCATCTCCACGAGGCGGCTGTCGAGGTACTGCATGTTCTTGTACTCGCCGCGTCGGTCCTGGCACAGCGGCATGATGTTGCCCACAAACTCCTCCGGCGTGATGATCGAGACCTTGACATACGGCTCCTCGGCCGTGGCAACGACGGCCGGGTCGGGGTAGTTGTGCGGATTGTCGACCATGGTGACTGTGCCGTCGGTCTTCGTCACGCGGTAGATGACGGAGGGCAGCGTGGTGACAAGCTCGAGATTGAACTCGCGTTCCAGCCGCTCCTGGATGACCTCCATGTGCAGCATGCCGAGAAAGCCGCAGCGGAAGCCGAAGCCCAGCGCCACGGAGCTTTCCGGCTCGAAGGAGAGCGAGGCGTCGTTGAGCTTGAGCTTTTCCAGCGCGTCGCGCAGATCGGGATATTTCGATCCGTCCTCGGTATAGATGCCGCAGTAGACCATCGGCCTGGCGGGACGGTAGCCGGGCAGCGCTGCGGCCGCGGGATTGTCCGCGCCGGTCACGGTGTCGCCCACCTGCGTGTCCGCCACATTCTTGATGCTGGCCGTGAAATAGCCCACGTCGCCCGCTCCCAGCTCGTCGCAGGGATCCAGTCCGATCGGCCGCAGATGGCCGACCTCAACGATCTTGTAGCGCGCGCCGGTGGACATCAGCAGCACCTCGGCGTCCTTGCGGATCACACCGTCGAACACGCGCACCAGCACGATGACGCCGCGGTAGTTGTCATACTGACTGTCAAAGATCAGCGCCTTGAGCGGCGCGTTCGCGTCGCCCCGCGGGGCCGGTACGTTTTTGACGATATCGTCGAGGACCGCGTCGATGTTCAGCCCCAGCTTGGCGCTGATTTCCGGCGCGTCCTGGGCCGGGATGCCGATGATCTCCTCCACCTCGTCCTTGGCCCGCTGCGGGTCGGCGGCGGGCAGGTCGATCTTGTTGATGACCGGCAGGATCTCCAGATTGTTGTCCAGCGCCAGATAGGTGTTTGAAAGCGTCTGCGCCTCCACGCCCTGGGAGGCGTCCACGATCAGGATCGCGCCCTCGCAGGCGGCAAGAGAGCGGCTGACCTCATAGTTGAAGTCCACATGGCCCGGGGTGTCGATCAGATTCAGCGTATACGCGGCCCCGTCCGACGTGCGGTAGTTCAGCCCCACGGCGCGGGCCTTGATGGTGATGCCGCGCTCGCGCTCGAGATCCATGTTGTCCAGGATCTGATCCTCCATTACGCGCATCTCCACGGCGTTGCACTTCTCGATCAGCCGGTCGGAAAGGGTGGACTTGCCATGGTCGATATGGGCGATAATGGAAAAATTGCGGATGTGTTCGCGTTCGGTCATACCTTCTCCTCCTCCAGCGCCTCGAGCGCCATCTCGGCCTTGTCGGTCAGGCTGCGCAGATTGGCAAGAAAGGCCCGCGCCGCCGCCGCGGCAGAGGCGGTGCTGTCCGGGTTTTCGCTGCGGCAGAGCAGGTAGTCGGCGGAAACGCCGTAATAGTCGCAGGCCCGGCGCACGAAGTCCAGCCCCGGCTCGCGGGCTCCGTTTTCATAGTGGCTCAAAAGGGCCTGAGAAATATTCAGCGCCGCCGCCGCGGTACGCTGGGAGATATTGCGCTCACGGCGCAGAACGGAGAGGGTCTCCGGAAAGGTTCTGTTCATGTGGATCATGCTCCTTTTATATAACAGCGAGTATTATAATCACTCCTCCGCTGTTTGTAAAGGGGGTTTTTATGCCGTTTTGTATTTTTCCTGCAAAGTGCGAAAAGCAAAGCCGCCCGCTGAAGCGGGCGGCCGGAGGAGAACAGGGGGATCAGGAAAAGCGCCGGAATTCCTCGCCGCTGTCAAGATCGATCCAGCGGAAGAGGCCGCCCTGGAGCGTCATCGCGCTGTGGGGCGAGCCCTCCTTCGGGATCGCGGCGGAGCCGGGATTGAGATAGAGGATTCCGTCCTTCTCCGTGCAGGCGGGGACGTGCGTATGGCCGTGCAGCAGGATATCCCCCTTGTGCAGCGGCGGCAGGCAGTCCAGGTTATAGAGGTGTCCGTGGGTGGCAAAGACCGTCCGCTCGCCGGACAGGAGCAGCGCATAGTCCGCCAGGATCGGGAAATGAAGCACCGCCTGGTCGATCTCGGCGTCGCAGTTTCCGCGCACGCCGATCACGTCTTTTTCTCGGGCGTTGAGAAGCTCGGCGACCTCCCGGGGGCTGTAATCGCGGGGCAGGTCGTTGCGCGGGCCGTGGTACAGCACGTCGCCCAGCAGCAGGAGTCTGTCCGCCCCTTCCCTGTCACAGGTCTCCAGCACCTTGCGGCAGTAATAGGCAGAGCCGTGGATATCCGACGCGATCAGCCACTTCATAATTCTCTCTCCTTTGTTTTTTTGCTATGATACTACAAAAACAGCGCCGCGGCAAGCCGCGGCGCTGTAAACGGGTTCAAATTTTCCGGTCTCTGACCTGGGAGTCGTAGTGCTTGTTGAGGAAGGGGCGGATGACATAGTAGATCAGCTTGTTTTCCGCGTTGGTGATGTAGATGCCGAAGGTCACGACAAAGAAGATGAGCGCGGCGAGACACAGCTTGCCCAGGATCTTTCCGATCACGCGAAGAACTTTCAGCAGTTTTTTGGCTTTCATGGCTGTTCTTCCTCCTTTCCTCAGTACGCCTCGGAGTCGTCAAACTCCACGATTGTCGGGTCAAGCGGCGTTTCGTTCAGCACGACGGACATATAGTTGTTGACGCACTTTCTCATATCCTGGCGGGAGACGGTGCGGCTGTCCTCGAGATCGTGCTCGATAAAGATGAAGTGGAAGCCAAGATCTCTCGCCTGCTCCTCCATCATCGCGTGGACGCCCAGCATGCCCTTGCAGGCGATGTTGTCGTTCATCAGCACCATGTCGCAGTTGAAGCTGCGCGCCCAGTCCCAGACGGCGTTGATGTTCTCCCAGCCGCCCACGGCGTGGTGGCGCATGCAGGCGCGCTGGGTCAGCGCGGTCAGATCGTCCATGGCCTTGTCGGTGTCGGTGGTGTCGATCATGTTGTAGCCCATCGTCGAGTCCATGTTCAGCACGATCGTGATGCCCCAGCAGTTCTGCGTCCAGGTCGGGAAATCGGTGTAGTACACCGCCGACGGCCCCCACAGGAAGGCGCGGTGGCGCGTGCGGCCGCCGAAGGGCACGTATTTGTCCTCATAGGCCTTGCGCATGATCTTGATGACCTTGCGGTCGACCTTGTTGAAATAGGGGTCGGTGCCGTTTGCCGACTGCCACTCAAAGAGCTTGTAGAGCGACTCGGCGATGCCGGAGAGCGGCGAGTACGGGGTCTTGAAGTAATCCCATTTTTCCAGCTCGATCGTGTTCTGCTCGTTCATGAGCCGGGCATACTTGAACAGCTCCTCCCAGTCATACTTCACACCGTAGTGCTCTTCGACAAAGGCGATGGCGCGCTCGAGCATCTCGCGGGAGTATTGGAGTCCTTCCGGCTCCTGGTGCTGCATGGCCAGCGTGATCGGGAAATCCGGCTTGCCGATGCGGCGGCGCTGGAACATGCTGGTGGCCTCGGAGGCGTTGCAGGGCATGTTCGTCGAGAGCATGACCCTGCCCAGGATCG
>CAMHER010000189.1 GCA_946184215.1 uncultured Clostridia bacterium
GCACGTGGGGCACGTGCAGTTCCGTTCCCTCCACGTGGATGTGATCCTTGACGGTTTTGCCCGGCGTCAGCTCATGCCCGGCAATGGTTTTGATTTGCATAGATGCCTCCGAAATTATTTTTATACAAAGTATCATGCGCGGCGAAACGCCACAAGCCCCCCGGGGGGATACGCTGCGAAAAATGCGGGAAGGCGCAGAAAGCAAAGGCTTTTCCGGGAAAAAGGATTATCCCCCCGGGGGGCTTCCGCGGCAGATTGAGATACCCTATAATAGAAAAAAGCCGGGAACAAGCAAAAGAAACGGAGAGAGAACGACCTATGGAACCGATCAAGCACCGCATCACCCATTACTGGTCTCACCGGGCGGAGGCCTTTCAGACCCAGCGCATCCGGGAATATGAAGATGAGAAGCATGAGCGCTGGCTCAGGGAATTTAACCGCTATATCCCGCAGGACCGTCCGCTGCGCGTGCTGGATCTGGGAACAGGCACGGGCTTTTTCGCCCTCGTTTTTGCGGCCGAGGGACACGAGGCAACCGGCATCGACCTGACGCCGGACATGATCGACCGGGCACGACAGACGGCGGAGATCCTCGGTTTGAAAGCGGATTTTGCCGTCATGGACGCCGAGGAGCCGGACTTTGCACCGGAGAGTTTTGACGTGCTGGTGACGCGCAATCTCACCTGGACGCTGCCGCATATGGAAAAGGCCTACCGGGAGTGGTACAGGCTGCTGAAGCCCGGCGGGGTGCTTATCAACTTCGACGCGGATTACAGCGCGGCGCTGGAGGACGAGGAGGAGCACGAGCTGCCGGAAAACCACGCGCACAAGCTGGTGCCGGAATACATGAAGGCCGAAAACGAGGCGATCACCATGGAGGTCGGCGCCTATCATCAGCCACGTCCCCAGTGGGATGTTCAGCTGCTCATCGAGGCGGGCTTTGAACGCGTCTCGGTGGATATGGGCGCCTACCGGCGTATCTATGCCGAGATCGACGAATTCTTCAATCCGACGCCGATCTTCTGCCTCGCCGCCTACAAGTAGTGTAAAAATTGTTGAATTTTTCATCCCCCAGGGGGGCTTACGCTGCGTTTTTCAAGGGTCTATACTGTTTTCCAGAAGCCCAAAAGGCAAAAGAAAGTGAGGAAACAAGATGAAGAATCTGAAAAAGACCCTTGCGCTTCTGCTTGCACTGTGCATGATCCTTGCCCTCGCGGCCTGCGGTCAGAAGGCACCGGCCGAGGCTCCGGCTGCCGAACCGGCTCCGGCTGCGGACGCTGCACCTGCCGCGGATGCCGCCCCGGCCCCGCAGGAGACCAAGTGGCTGCGGATGGCCACAAACTTCGCCTATCCCAGCCTGGACGCCCATAAGGACTACTATGGCTGGTACACCCAGATCTACGGCATGACCGAGACCCTGTACCGGATCGACGCGGATATGTCTGTCAGCCCGCTGCTGGCGAAGGATTCCAGCGTCAGCGAAGACGGCCTGACCTGGACCTTCACGCTGGCGGACGCCTGTTTCTCCAACGGCAATCCCGTTACCGCCGATATGGTGGCGCGCAACTTCCAGCGTCTGATCGAGGTCAACGAGCGCTACGATGACTGGGCGGCCTTCTCTTTCAAGGCCGAGGATGAAAAGACCCTTGTCATCACGACCCCGGATGTCTTCCCGACCATGCTCGTCGCGCTGACGGACCCCGAGTTTGCGGTCATGGATCTGGACGCCACCACAGATTTTGACAATGCTCCCATCTGCACGGGACCTTTTGTGATCCAGTCCTTCCAGCCGGAGGGAGATGTGGAGGTCGTGCGCAACGACAACTACTGGAACGGAGAGGTCAAGCTCGACGGCGCTACGCTCTTCTATATGCCGGATGCGGATTCCAAGCTCCTGGCCATGCAGTCCGGTGAGATCGACTGCTACACCAGCGTGGACGCGGCCGCCAAGGAGATTTACGAAGCCGATCCGGCCAGCTACAATCTCACGGTCATTCCCGGCACCCGCATGCAATTCTACGTGATCAACCAGACGCGCCTCGACGACAGCGTGTGCGCGGCGATCAACCTGACGGTAGACTGCGAGGCCATTGCCGATTATCTCAAAGGCACGACCTCCGCGGCTGTCGGTCCCTTCATTGCTTCCGCGCCCTATGGCCAGGTCACAAAGCCCGCACCCGATCCCGCCGCGGCCAAGGCCCTGCTGGAGGCCGACGGCTATACGCTGGGTGCCGACGGTTTTTATGAGAAGGACGGCAAAGTGCTTGAGTTGAGCATTGCCCACTACAAGTCCCGCCAGCTGCCCGACCTTGCCCTGCTGATGAAGGAGCAGCTCGAGAAGATCGGCGTCAAGGCGACGCTGGTCGTGCAGGAAGATCCGGACGCCGGCTATGTGGCGACCGGCGACTATGACATCGCGCTCTACTGCATGATCGCCGATACGGGCGGTGATCCCTACTACTGCGTCGATGCTCTGTACCGCCAGAGCGGCAAGTGGGCCAAGGCCGGCTTCCCCACCGACGAGTCCGAGGCGCTGATCAATCAGCTCCAGTTTGAGACCGATATCGATCAGCGTGCCGCGCTTGCCAACCAGATCGTCCAGATGAGCATCGACGACAACGCCTTCGGCTACGTCGGCCTGTTCAACAAGGTCTCTGTCGCAAGGCCCGGCGTCACCGGATTCTCGGAGGACATCCCCTTCGACTTCTATGGCCTCACGCCTGAGACGGATATCGCATAAAACCCAATGATCCGATGGGGCCGGTGCGTCTACACCGGCCCCAAATTGCATGAAAGGAGGAAACTGACCGATGGCCAAATACATAGGCAGACGACTGCTGCACCTTGTCGGCATCCTGATCGCCGTCAGTTTCCTGACGTTTTTGCTGATGTATCTCTCGCCCGGCGACGCGGCGATGAAAAAGCTCAACGCCCAGGGCGTGGCCGTCTCGGAGGAGATCATCGAGAAAACGAGAGAAAGCATGGGCCTCGACCGGCCTTTCCTGGTGCAATACGGCGACTGGGCGCTCCATGCGCTGCGCTTCGATCTGGGCGAGAGCTATAAGGACGGCTTCCCCGTGGCGGGGAAGCTTGTCAAGGCGCTGCGCTATACAGCGATCCTCGCACTCGGCAGTCTGGCGCTGGCCTTCCTGGTGGCGCTTCCGCTTGCCATCCTCACAGCGCTCCACAAGGATTCGTTGCTGGACGACATCACGCGGCTTTTCAGCTTCGCCGGCAACTCACTGCCGAACTTTCTGATCTCCGTGCTGCTGATGTACTTCCTGTGCGTCAAGGCGCGTCTGCTGCCGCTGACGGCGAAAGAGAGTGTCAAGGGACTGATCATGCCGTGCCTCGCGCTCTCCATCCCGATCTGCGGACGCTTTATCCGCCAGTTTCGGGCGGAGATCCTTGAGCAGTTGGGCAAGCCCTACGTCTCCGGCGCCAGACTGCGCGGCGTAAAGGAGCGCTATGTGCTGAAAAACGTGCTGCACAACGCCTCCATCTCCATCCTCACGATCGTGGGGCTCTCCATCGGCACGCTTTTTGGCGGCAGTGTCGTCATCGAGACGATCTTCCGCTGGCCGGGGCTTGGGAAGCTTGCCATGGACGCGATCAGCAACCGCGATTACCCGGTGATCCAGGGGTTCGTGCTCTTTACCTCTACGGTGTATGTCGTCATCAACCTCTTGATCGACATCTGCTATGCATGGATCGATCCCCGGCTTCGCAGAAAGGGGGGCGGCGCATGAAAAAACGGATCAAAACACCCGAGCGCATCCGCCGCCGTGCGATCGTTTTTCTGGCCCTGGCCGGGATCCTGGTCGTCATCAGCCTGATCGCTCCGCTCATTTGTCCCAACGACCCCTATGCAACTTCTGCCGCGGATATGAACCGCGC
>CAMHER010000190.1 GCA_946184215.1 uncultured Clostridia bacterium
GGACAAGGCGCAAAATCAAGGAGAAATGCAATGAACGCAGTGATTTACGCCCGCTATTCCTCACATGGCCAGACCGAACAATCCATTGAGGGGCAGCTTCACGACAACTACGAATGGGCGCAGCGCCAGGGTATCACAGTAATAGGCGAATACATCGACCGAGCCCTCACCGGCACTAAGGATCAGCGCCCGGACTTTCAGCGCATGATTGACGACGCCGCAAAGAAGCAGTTTGAAATGATAATCGTCTGGAAGCTCGACCGATTTGCCCGCAACCGTTACGATAGCGCTATCTATAAGGCCAAGCTGAAAAAGTACGGGGTCAAAGTCGTTTCAGTCAAAGAGAACATCACCGACAGCCCCGAGGGCATCATTCTGGAAGGGCTGCTGGAATCCATGGCCGAATACTACTCTGCCAACCTCGCGCAGAATGTAAGGCGCGGCCAGCGTGAGACCATTGCCAAGGGGCAGTTTTGCGGCGGTCAGGTTCCCTATGGTTACAGGACGCAAAACGGAAAGCTGGTTATGGACGAAAAGACCGCGCCGGCTATCCGTTACGCATTTGAGCAGTACGCGCAGGGTGTCCCCAAGAAAGAGATCATCGACGAACTGAACCGCCGAGGCTTTCGCAGCAAAGGCGGCACTCCCCTGACCTATACCACGTTTCAGCGCGCTCTTTCCAACACCGTCTATATTGGCCAGTACAAGTATAATGGCGAGGTCGTCCCAAATCTTGCGGAACAGCTGATCGACAATGATACCTTTGATAAAGTTCAGACCCGTTTGAAGCTCACAGCCCGCGCTCCTGCGGCCGGGAAAGCGAAAGTCGATTACCTCCTCCAAGGCAAAGCCTTCTGCGGCTATTGTGGCGCTCCTATGGTCGGTGAATCCGGCCGCTCCCGAAACGGGGAGACGCATTATTACTATGCCTGCGCAGACAAGAAGAAGAAACACAGCTGCAAAAAGAAAAATGAGCGCAAGGAATTTGTGGAATGGTATGTCGTGGAGCAGACCGTACAGTACATCTTGACGCCAAACCGCTCCTCCCTTGTCGCAAGCGCCGTGGTTGAAGAGTATAAAAAAGAGTTCTCCTCCGGCCGAACTGCCGATTTAGAAAAAGCGCTTGTGCGAATTGATCGGGAATCCGAGAAACTTCTTGATGCTCTTGTTGAAGCTCCTAAGGCCGCCCACAAAAAGATCTATGACCGCATGGAATCCCTCGAAGCACAGAAAGCTGAGATAGAATCCGATCTTGCCCGCCTCCGCATTGCGCAAGGGATCCAGCTGTCAGAATCTGAAGTGCGCGCATGGCTCAAAACCTTCTGCTCCGGAGATCCCCTTGATCCGGAGTTCAGAAAACGGATCATAGATGTGTTTATCAATTCCATATTCCTTTATGACGACCGTGTTGTGATCTTCTATAACATACGCGGAGGCAAGCAGGTCTCATACATCGACCTTGCTTCCTCCGACCTTCCCGCCGTAGAAAATGGTTCGAATTTGAATGCGTTTGCCCCACCAAGCAAAAAATCCATCCGAAAGGGTGGGTTTTTTGTTTGATATGGATCTTTGAGAAACTGTCTCCCGCCTCTTGCAAGAAGGCGGGGCTTTCCTGTAAAATAAAAGGGAAACAAAACAAGAAGAAGGAGAAATTTTTTATGGCATCAGGAAAAGAACAGACGGAACGGAATGTTGAGCCGGAGGAAATCTCCTCTGCCGTGGCGCAGCGTGAAGGATTGATCGTCCGCACCAGCGTGATCGGTATCATCACAAACATCCTGCTTGCCGCCTTCAAGGCCGCCGTCGGTCTGATCTCCCACTCGATCGCCGTGGTGCTCGATGCGGTGAACAATCTCTCGGACGCGCTCTCGTCGCTCATTACGATCATCGGCACCAAGCTCTCGGCCAAGCTGCCGGACAAAAAGCACCCGTTGGGCTACGGACGCATCGAATACCTCACAGCGCTCGTCGTCGCGGCGCTGGTGCTGTATGCGGGCGTTACCTCGCTGGTGGAGTCGGTCAAAAAAATCATTCACCCCGAGACAGCGGACTATTCCATCGTCTCTCTTGTTATCATCGCTGTCGCCGTGGTGGTCAAGCTGCTGCTGGGCCGCTATGTCAAGGCCCAGGGCCGGAAGGCGAACTCCGCAGCGCTGGAGGCCTCAGGTGCCGATGCCAGCTTTGACGCGATCCTCTCCGCTTCCGTGCTGCTGTCGGCCATTGTCTTTCTGCTCTGGGGTCTCTCGCTGGAGGCTTGGGTCGGTGTCGTGATCGCCGGTTTTATCATCAAGTCCGGCCTTGAGATGATCACCGACACCCTCGACGATATCCTCGGCAAGCGCGCCGAAGCGGAGCTGACCGGCAAGATCCGACGCGCTGTTCTGGAGGAAGAGGCAATTCGCGGTGTCTATGATATTATCGTAAACGACTATGGCCCGAACAAGAACACCTGCTCGCTGCATATCGAGCTTCCGGACTTTATGACCGTCGATCAGGTGGACGTTATCACGCGCCACCTTCAGAACCGTGTCCTTGACGCCGCGGGCGTGATCGTCACGGGCGTGAGCGTCTATTCCTACAACACAAAGGACGACGAGGCCGCCGCTATCCGCGGCCGTGTGACGGGCATTGTACTGTCACACGACTGGGCGCTGCAGCTGCACGGCTTCTATGCCGACACGGTAAATAAATCCCTGCGCTTTGACGTGGTGATGAGCTTTGACGTCACGGTATCCGAGGCCCTGTCGACGCTTTACAGTGAGCTTTCCTCCGCCCTTCCCGAATACACCGTCCACATTACGCCGGACGTGGACGCTGCCGATTAAGAACGCAAGAAAACAGCCCTGCCTGTGCGGGGCTGTTTTTCTTGCTTGACAAATACCTCCAGGGGGTATATAGTGTAAATACCCTCAAGGGGTATTGGAGGTGTTTGGTATGACTGCACAGACAAGCTGCCCGCACTGTTCAAAAAAGACCGAACGCGACGAAGAGCTGAAAAGGAAGCTCTTAAACCGTCTGCGTCGGATCGAGGGTCAGGTGCGCGGTATCGAAGCCATGATCGAAAGTGACGCTTACTGCAACGACGTGTTGGTACAGTCGGCCGCCGTCAACGCCGCTGTCAATGCTTTCAACAAAGAGCTGCTGGCCTGCCACATTCGCGGCTGTGTCACGCGGGATCTGCTGGAAGGCAGGGATGAGGTTGTGGACGAGCTGGTGGCCACGATGCAGAAGCTGATGAAATAAAGGAAGCGTGAAATGGAACAATATAACGTTACGGGCATGAGCTGCGCGGCCTGCAGCGCCCGTGTGGAGAAGGCCGTCTCCGCCGTGGAGGGCGTCAGCGCCTGCTCGGTCAGTCTGCTGACAAATTCCATGGGCGTGGAAGGAACTGCCGCGCCGGAGGCCATTATCGCCGCGGTTGAAGCGGCGGGCTACGGTGCCTCGCGCAAGGGGGAGAAAAAGACCTCCTCTCCCGCCGCGGACGAGGAGGCGCTGCGCGACCGGGAAACGCCGGTGCTGAAGCGTCGGCTCGCCAGTTCGCTTGGCTTTCTGCTGGTGCTGATGTATGTCTCCATGGGACATACCATGCTGGGGCTTCCCCTTCCCGCCTTCTTTGAGGGGAACCATTTGGCGATCGGCCTGCTGGAGCTGCTGCTTGCCGCGATCGTCATGCTCATCAACCGCAAATTCTTTACCAGCGGCATCCGGGGCCTGCTCCACCGCGCCCCGAACATGGATACGCTTGTGGCCCTGGGTTCCGGTGTTTCGTTTCTGTACTCCACCGTCACGCTGTTTGCCATGACTGCGGCTGTACAGCACGGCGACGCAGAGCGCGCCCACGCCCTGATGCACAATCTGTATTTTGAATCGGCGGCTATGATCGTCACGCTCATTACC
>CAMHER010000191.1 GCA_946184215.1 uncultured Clostridia bacterium
TGTTAAACCGAAAACAGGAAAAAGAAATCTTCTTCTCTGTACCGATCGCATCAACGATGTAATAGTTCTTTTCGTTTTCCGGTTTGATGCGGCCCTCGGTGCGCAGGCCCTTCGCCGTTTCCTTTTCACATCTCCCGCTCCCGGCAGTCTTCATCATCATTGTATCAGAGCAAGCAGACGGTTTCAATAAAAACGCGAGATGTGATACCTGCTTATGTCAGAGATTTTTTGACGCTTCCAATCTCAATCAGTAAAAAAGATGGCACGGCTCATTTTCCTCATTTCCCACAACCGTAAGTCATCTTTGCCACAAGTGAGCAGCGGTCGTGATGTTATTTGGTGGTCGATAATAATCCCTCTTCTCCAATTACATCACGTGGTCAGTTACTCAACTTTCAAAACGAAAGGAGGCGCTTCCTTACGAAGTGCCTCCTTCGGGTAATCTCTTTTTGTTTCAGGACAGCAGAGCAGGCTTCAAAGCAGGCCGCCTTTTTCGAAGAAATCTCTGACGATGAGAAGGGGAGCGGCCTTGTCCTCCAGCCTCTGGTTGAGGCGGCTGGGCTCAATGGGCACGCTGTGGGCCGAATCTACCCCCTCGCGCATTTCTGCGATCAGCTTGGAGAGATAGTAGGGGTTGTCAAACATGCGGCCGTACAGGACGACCTTGCCCGGATCGAGCGTATAAATCACGCTCTTGATCGCGGCGGCAAGCGCCTCGACCGCACGGTCGATCAGCGCCGCGATCTCGCCCTCGCCGCTGCGGGCGGCTTCAAAAACGTCCTCCAAGGTCGGAAGCTTGTCCTCACGGCTCTGTGCCAGACGCCAGAGAATGGGCGTGTTCCCCTCGGAGAGCAGCTCGCGCGCGTCGCGAAGGATCGCGCTTGGGGAGGCAATCGTTTCAAGGCATCCGGACTTGCCGCAGGAGCAGGGCTTGCCGCCGCGCTTGACCACGGGGATGTGGCCGATTTCCGCGCATTGGCCCGAGCTGCCCAGCCAGATCTTTTCCCCGATGGCGAAGGAGGCGCCGATACCGACCTCACAGCGCAGGAAAAACTGACTGCCGCTGGAGCGGTCCTTGGAGAGGAACATCTGCGCGGCAAAGAGCGCGCGGACATTGTTGCTCATGATGCAGGGCAGGCCCGTCTGGGCCTCGACCCGGTCGCAGATCGGGTAATCAAAGCTGTCGAGCGCGCCGAAGCTGTTGCGCACCAGGCGGGCGTCCGACGAGGTCAGACCGCGCATCGCGACGCCGACGCCCAGGATCTCTTCGCGCTTCAAGTCATGCTCGGCGACCAGCTCCATCAGCCGACGGCAAAGAGCGGATACCGTCTCATCGGCAGGCGCCTGCTCGGAAATGGCGATTTTCTCGGAAAAGAGGACGGTTCCGTCGAGCCAGACGGCCGAAAGAATCGCCTGCCGGAGATTGATGAAGATGCCGAGCGCGGTATGCGCGTGGCAGTTGAGCTCCACCATCACCTCACGGCGGCCTACGCCGCTGCCGGGCAGGAGCCGGCCTTCGGTCAGGAGGCCCTCGGCAATCATCTCGCCGACGATCTTGGTAATGGCGGCGGGGGTGAGCTTGATGCTCTCCGACAGGCGCTTGCGCGACATGCTGCCGCTCTCGTGCAGAACACGCAGCGCGGCGCTTCGGTTGGTGCGCTTGACACCCATCATATTGTCGCCTTCGTAGGGCATGGTCTCACCTCCGTTCGATTCAATGCCTGGTTTTTACTCTGTGGTCAAAGTGGTGATGGCGGTGGTGCTTGAGCTGGTTATCGGCAAGAGCTTCCTCCCGGTGCAGACGGCTGCGCAGCAGGATGACCGCCGCGCCGAGCAGCACGACCAGGATGCCAAGCGCCTTTTTCAGCGTCAGCTCCTCGCCCAGGAAGAGGACGCCGATAAAGCAGCTGACGACAGGCATCAGCAGCAGATACAGTTTGACCACCCAGACCTCATAATGCTTGAGATTGCGGTAATAGAAGAAATAGATCCCGGTCTGCGCAAGGCCGCCGAGCAGGACAAGCCACCAGAAGCCGTGAAGCGTATCCGCCGCGGGAAGACGCATATCACCGGCGAAGGCGGCCGAGGAGCCGAAGAGGACAAGCACGACAAAGTTGTTGTAGTACGAGATCATGTCGGCGTCCTCGTGGAAGCGCTCCTGCGCGGTTTTGATGATGAAGGCGTTGGCGGTCACGCACATGGCGCTGAGGATAAAGAACAGATCCGTTGGATTCAGACGCATCCCGCCAAAATCCACGTCCAGCACCAGCAGCACGCCGAAGAGCATCACGAGCGTACCGATCCAGTCGGAGAGATAGAGCTTTTTGTGATATAAAATCACCGTGACCAGATTGACCATCAGCACGTCGGTTTTCAGAAGCGCCGTGCCGGTGGAAAGCGCGCCGTGGGCATAGCCGAGGTTGGCAAACAGATCCAGCAGAAAGCCAAACACACCGATCAGCACAAGGATCGCGACCGCCTTGCCCTGGTGAAAAAGGCGGGCAAAGTTCTTGTCCAGCAGCAGCTGCACCGTCAGAAAGAGCAGCGCGGCACTGCGCAGCAGAAAGCCCGCGAGATAAGGCGAGCCTGTTGCGCTGACCATGACCTTGGAAACGGCATAATAGATCGACCAGGAGACGACCATCGCGCCGATCATGCCGGCGTTTTTCAGCCCCTCTTTCATCTCAGCGCTTCAAACATCCTCCGCAGAGCAGCCTCGTCCAGCCGGACGGGATTGTTGTTCATCAGCGGATGCGCGGCGCAGTCACGGCAGAGCTTGTCAAGGTCGACCTCGCCGAGATCGGACAGATGCGTGCGCAGACCGCCGAGAGTCTTGAGCGCGGCAATGCGCTCCGCCAGCTCCTCCGTGCCGGAGAGACCGACGGCGTGGCAGAGATACTCCAGCCGCTCGTCGGCGTTGATGCGCACCAGGCTGTCGAGCGTGAAGGCGCAGGCCTCACCGTGGGGCAGATGGTAATCCTCGCTCAGCGGATAGCTGCAGGCGTGGCTGGCCGCGGTCTTGGGCAGCGCGAAGGACAGCCCGCCGAGCAGAGCGGCGTAGGCCATATTGGAACGCGCCTCCCGATTGGAGCCGTCGCGGTAGGCGGTTTCCAGATTTGCAAGGATGATGCGCACCGCCTCGATCGCCATGAGGTCGGAGATCGGCTGGTGATTGCGGCTCCAGTAGCCCTCAAGGGCGTGTGCCAGCGCGTCAAGGCCGGTGTTCATCGTCGTGCGCGGAGGCACGGTGGAGGACAGCACCGGATCGACGATCGCGGCCCGCGGCATGAAGACCGGGTTGTTGATCGTCTTTTTCTCCGTGCCGTGGGAGACGACGGAGACCTGGGTGACCTCGCTGCCGGTGCCGGCCGTGGTCGGGACGGCAATGATCGTCAGCCGCTTTTCCGGGAAGGGGCGCGTGCCGCGGTAGTATTCCTCGGCCTCGCCGTCGCCCAGGCTGATCGCCGCGGCGAACTTCGCCGTGTCGAGCGAGCTGCCGCCGCCGATGCCGATGACGGCGTCCGCGTTTGTCTCGCGGCAGAGCTTCACGGTTTCGATGATGCCGGAGAGCTGGGGGTTCTGTTCCACACCGCCGAAGACGGCTTTGACCGCCTCGATCTCCTCGCGCAGCTTTTCGGCCTGGGGCGCAAAATGCTTCCCGCAGGCGATGACGCAGCGCTGCACGCCGAGCTCGGTAAGAATCTCGGGCAGAGAGGCAAACTTGCCCTCGCCGAAATAGATCTTGACCGGCTGGGAATAGACAAAATTATTTGCCATAGATCTCATCCTCAATCGCGGCGACCTGGACGGCGAACTTCTTCATGTTCTCCTTGCGCCAATCCTCCAGATCCTGGCACCACTCGGTGGCGAGGAAGGTCTTGACCATCTC
>CAMHER010000192.1 GCA_946184215.1 uncultured Clostridia bacterium
GGCGGTCATGTGCCTGGTCCTCGCCGGCCAGCTGACCGACTTCTTCGGCAACCAGATCGTCAGCTACATCATCTCCGCCGTCTGCTTCATCATCTTCACCTACCACACGCTGATCCCCGACTGGAAGAAGCTCGGCCAGGACGGCAACGAATAAGAAAAGAAACACTCAACTTTCACTCATCCTTATACACACAGGCAAAGCAGGGGCTCCCGCAGGGGAGCCCCTTGTTTTGTGCTTTGAAGGTAATTCCGGAAAAGAGGACTTTCAAAAAATACATGTTGCACCTTGCGGCAAGAGCGTTTATAATATTGTCTGAAAAATAACGATTATTATTGACGGAGGAAGCGCGGCCTTGGAAAGAGTCCTGATCCATATACACGGCATCGTCCAGGGCGTGGGCTTCCGCCCCTTTATCCACAAGCAGGTGCGCGCCTACCGTCTCGCCGGAACGATCAAAAACACCTCCTCCGGCGTGGAGCTGGAGCTGGAGGGCGAGCGGGAAGAACTCGAGCGTTTTCTCGCCGACCTGCCCCACAAGGCGCCGAAGCTTGCCGTCATTGAAAAGATCGAGAGCGAATTTTTTACCGAGCTGAAGCATTTTACGGATTTCCGGATCCTTCAGAGCAAAACCGAGGATCAGCGCAACACGCTCATCTCCCCTGATATCGGCATCTGTGACGACTGCCTGCGCGAGCTGCTCGACCCTGCCGACCGGCGCTACCGCTATCCCTTTATCAACTGTACCAACTGCGGCCCCCGCTTTACGATCATCAAGGACGTGCCCTATGACCGGGCCAAGACCTCGATGAGCGAATTTCCGATGTGCCCCGATTGCGACAGGGAATATCACGACATCGAAAACCGCCGCTACCACGCCCAGCCGGACTGCTGCGGCGACTGCGGCCCGCATGTGTTCTATCTCGACGCTGCGGGAAATCCCGTCGCGGGCGACGCGATCGCCCTGGCGCGCGCGGCGCTCAAGGCGGGGAAGATCGTGGCCGTCAAGGGCCTCGGCGGCATCCACTTATCCTGCCGCTGCGACGATCCCGAAATCGCGCGGACGCTGCGGCGGCGCAAGCAGCGCGATGAAAAGCCCTTTGCGATCATGTGCCGGGACGTGGATTGCGCACGAAAAATCTGTGAGGTATCCAAAGCGGAAGAGGCGCTGCTGACGAGCTTCCGCCGCCCGATCGTGCTGCTGAAAAAGCGCGCGCGGGGCACGCTCGCGCATCTGAGCGAAAACAATGATATCGGCGTGATGCTGCCCTATACGCCGCTGCACGTCCTGCTCTTCGGAGAGGATATCGACATGCTCGTCATGACGAGCGCCAATCTCTCCGACACGCCGATCGTCTATCGCAACGACGAGGCGGTCGAAAAGCTGCGCGGCATCGCGGACGGCTTTCTGCTGCACAACCGCGAGATCCAGACGCGCTGCGACGACTCGCTTTGCTCCTGCCTTGACGGCGAGGCCTACTTTGCCCGCCGCTCACGCGGCTATGTGCCCTTCCCGGTCAGCGTGCACGAGAGCGTGGGCATGATCCTTGCCTGCGGGGCCGAGCAAAAGGCCAGCTTTTGCCTGTCCAAGGGGAACTATGTGTTTCCCAGCCAGCATATCGGCGATCTGAAGAACGTCGAGACGCTGGAGAATTACGAACAGCAGATCCGGCATTTTGAAAAGCTCTTCGATATCCGCCCGTCGGCGATCGCCTGTGACCTGCACCCGGACTATCTCTCCACCGCCTACGCCGCCGCGCGCAGCGAGGAAGAGGGGATCCCCCTCATCCCTGTCCAGCACCACCACGCCCACATGGCCGCCTGCATGGCGGACAACGCCCTCTCCGGCGAGGTCATCGGTCTTGTCTGGGACGGTACCGGCTACGGCACGGACGGCACGACCTGGGGCGGGGAGTGTCTCGTCGGCGGCTATGACGGCTTTGCGCGTGTCGGCAGTATCCGCCCGATCCCTCTTGTCGGCGGAGACCTTGTCACAAAAGAGCCGCTGCGCGTGGCCTGGGCGCTGGAGCATGACGCGGGAGAAAAAATCCCGGAGGGGGAAAACGAAGCCGTCTGGGAAAAGATGCTCGCAGGCGGTCTGAACTGCCCGCCCTCCTCCGGCATGGGGCGTCTCTTCGACGGCGTCTCGGCCATGCTTGGTATCAAGACGCGCTGCAGCTATGAGGGCCAGGGCGCGATCCTGCTGGAGGCCGCGGCCGCGGACGACGACGGGCTTTATCCGATCGCGTGGGAAGAGGAAAACGGCCTGCTGCGCTTTGACTGGCGGGAGAGCATCCGCGCGATCCGCGCTGAGCTTGCCCGCGGCACCGACCGCGGCGTGATCGCGGCGCGCTTTATGAACACGCTCGTCGAGACGGGCGTGCGGCAGTGCGTTTTCGCGCGCGAGAGAAGCGGCCTTGAGCGGGTCGTGCTCTCCGGCGGCAGCTTTCAGAATCGGTATATGATGCACCGTCTCCCGGCGGCGCTGGAGGATAAGGGCTTTGCGGTCTATCACCACCGCAGGGTCTCGACCAACGACGAGGGGATCTCTCTCGGCCAGCTTATGATCGCAGGGGCGGCGCTGGAAAGGAAATAAAAGATGTGTCTGGCAATTCCGCTGAAATTGATTGAAATAAACGGCACAAGCGCCGTCGGCGAGGCGCTTGGCATGACGAGGGAGATCCGCGTCGACTTTATCCCGGAGCCGAAGGTGGGCGACTATGTGATCGTGCACGCGGGCTTTGCCATTGAGCGGCTGGGGGAAGAGCAGGCGCTGGAGGATCTCGAGGCCTGGAAGGAAGTGCGCGATGCCCTTTGATGCGCAGCGCGTCCTGCGCGCGATCGAGGCGCTGCCGCTGGGCGAGGTGCGGCTGATGGAGGTGTGCGGCACGCACACCATGGCCATCGCCAAAAGCGGCCTGCGCTCGATGCTGCCGGCAAACGTCAAGCTGCTCTCCGGCCCCGGCTGCCCGGTCTGCGTCACGCCCGGCGAGGTCATCGACGCGGTGCTGGAGCTTGCCATGCAGCCCGATCTCATCATCACGACCTACGGCGACATGGTCCGCGTCCCCGGCAGCACGCCGGGCGACAACCTCTCGCGTCGCCGCGCCATGGGCGCACGGGTCGAGGTCGTGTATTCCCCCGTCGACGCGGTGAAGCTTGCCAGGGAAAACCCGGATAAAGAAGTGGTGTTCCTGGGCGTCGGCTTTGAGACGACCGCGCCGGGAACGGCCGCCGCCGTGCTGACGGCAAAGGAGCAGGGCGTGGGTAACTTCTCGCTCTTCTCCATGCTCAAGACCGTCGAGCCCGCGCTGCGCGCGCTGATCGCGTCCGAGGGCTTCAACGTCCAGGGCTTTCTCTGCCCCGGCCATGTGGCCACGATCCTGGGGGAGGAGGGCTTCCGCTTCCTGCCGGAGGAATACGGCCTCCCCGCCGTCATCAGCGGCTTTGAGGGCGAGGATATCCTCTTGTCGGTCTATCTGCTGCTCAGACAGCTCTCGGAGCAAAAGCCGCGGGTGCAGAACGAATATGAGCGTGCCGTCGCGCCGCAGGGCAACCCGCTGGCCCGGGCGATGATGGAGAAGTGCTTCATCCCGCGCCGCGATATCTGGCGGGGCCTCGGCGAGATCGAGGCGAGCGGATTGAAACTGCGCGAGGAGCTCTCGGCCTTTGACGCGGAGAAGAAGTTTTCGATCCGCACCCAGGAGGCAAAGAGCGTAACGGCCTGCCGCTGCGGCGAGGTCATCACCGGCAGGATCACGCCGACACAGTGTCCGCTCTTCTCCCGGCGCTGCACGCCGGAGGACCCGGTGGGGCCCTGCATGGTGTCCTCCGAGGGCGCCTGCGCCGCCGCGTATAAATATCAGACGGTATAAAG
>CAMHER010000193.1 GCA_946184215.1 uncultured Clostridia bacterium
TTTCACCGTCGAGCGCGCGGAAAAGGTTTGGCAGCACGCAGGCAAAAAAGATCAGCAGCAGCGGCAGCATCCGCGTCCGGACGACCTTTTTCACCATATCGAGCCGCCCCGCGTCGTCGGTGAACAGCTCGCGCTCGCCCTCGTTTTCGGTCTCGGCGGCGCTCCTGCGCCAGTAGACCCAGCCCATGCAGCGGCCGCAGTTCTCCCAGCCGAAGTCCGTGAGCATCCGGGCATAGTCGCCGCTCTCCTCATTGTTCGTGTAGTCCAGCCGGTAGATCACGTCCTCCGGCGCGCCCTTTTCAAAGATGTAAAAGCAGGGGACGACCATACGCACCAGGTGTAGCCCCTCGCGAGCGCGCTCGCGCAGCCAGACTTCCTCCTCCTTAAAATCCGCGATCGTGAAAAACGCGATCTTCGTTACTTGCTCAGCCATCGACTTTCTCCCCTCTGCTGTTGTGATACAGCCTCTCGATCCGCCGGATCTCGCGATCCAGCACCTCTTCGCCCAGCGGCGTGATGCGGTACAGCCGCCGCTTTTCCTCCTCGTGATCAAAGACGATCAGCCCGTCCTTCTCCATCTTCGAGAGCGTGCCGTACATCGTCCCCGCGCCGATCGTGACCTCGCCGTTCGTCAGCCAGCTCACCTGGTGCGAAATGCCGTAGCCGTGCTGCGGCGTCTGCAGGCAGTAGAGGATGTAAAAGCCCGTCTCGGTCATCGGCACATAGACCCGCTCGATTTTGCCGTCCATTTGCATTTCACCTCGATGTATCGAACTGCGATATAATATATATCACACCTCGATATAGCTGTCAAGGGGTTTTTACAAAATTTTTCACGCTGTCTTGTATGTCACACGGCCTTTGTGATAAAATACCGGTAAGAATCCCGCGCGCGCGGAAACAAGGCCGTGTGGGGCGGGAAAACGGAAACAAACGCAACAAGGAGGGCAACATGAACGAACATCATCTGACCGGCTTTGAAGGGATCGTCGAGCGGGCCAAGGCCGTGGAGAGACCGATGCGCGTGGCCATCGCGGCCGCGGACGCCGAAAACATCCTGCGCGGCGCCTTTATGGCGCAGGAGGCCGGCTTTGTGGAGCCGATCCTGATCGGCAACGAACAAAAGATCCGCGCGGTACTGGAAGCGATCGGCGAGACGGGACGCGACGTGCAGGTCATCGACGCCTCCGGCGGCGACAGCTCGGTGCAGTACGCCATCGAGATGATCAACTCCGGCGACGCGGACTGCCTGATGCGCGGCAACTCCAGCACCCGCGACTTTCTGATGCCCGTGCTGAACAAGTCAAACCACCTGATCGTTCCGGACACGCTGGTGACGCATATCAATTTCCTGAAGATCCCCGGGCTGGAGCGGCTGG
This sequence comes from uncultured Clostridia bacterium, assembly GCA_946184215.1. GTDB lineage: Bacteria > Bacillota > Clostridia > Oscillospirales > Oscillospiraceae > Limivicinus. Next base: position 1,380 of record CAMHER010000193.1, read on the forward strand.
TGGCGGTCTCGGACGTGACGCTGCTGATCAATCCACCCATGGAGGCGCGCAAGCAGGTGATAAAGAATATGGTCAAGGCGCTCAACGCCTTCGATGTGGAAAAGCCCAACATTGCGCTGCTGGCGCTGGTGGAAAAGCCCAGCTACCACATGCGCGACACGGTCGAGGATCAGACCATGGTCAAGGAAAACAGGCAGCGTCCCTTTGCCGACTGCAATCTGGTCGGCCCTATTGCCTATGACCTGATCGTCAGCAAGGAGGCTGCGCGGCTCAAGGGCTATGACTGCCCCTGCTGCGGCGAATTTGACGGCATTGTGGTGCCGAACCTGGCCACCGGCAACGTGATGGTCAAGGTCCTGCAGCAGAGCGCCGGCGCCACCGGCTTCGGCGTGCTGGTGGGAGCCAGGATCCCCATCGCCATCACCTCCCGTTCCGACGCGCCTGAGCAGTCGTTCTATTCGCTCGCCGCCTGCGCCGCCATGTGGAGCGCCCCGGCGTATAAAAAGTTCTTTGACTGATTTCTTTAAGAGAAAAAACAGCCGGTGAAACCGTTCGGTTTCACCGGCTGTTTTTTCGCGGCAGGCGGAAAGGGACAAGCACCTCCCCTGCGTCGCGCTTTGGGATCCGAAAATCAATCCCGCCTGCGCGAGCGTGAGCGCGAGGCGAGCACGCGCAGCAGCAAATTGATGATGTCGAGATACAGCGCGCAGGCCGAGTCGATTGCGTTGTCGGCGGTCTTCGGCCGCTGCTGGGCCCGCGCCCAGTCATAGCCGATGTAGCCGCAGAAGATCAGCGCGACAAGCGCGTTTGTCAGCACAAGGCCGCCGCCGAGAAAATAGGTCAGCAGCTCCGCCGCGACGGCGATGAGCAGCGCGCCCAGCAGGCAGGGACCCAGGCGTGAGAAAAAGTCCGGCTTCCAGTTGGACAGCAGCAGCATCCCGGCGGCAACGGCCGCGGTGATCTGAAAGGTCTCCCGCACGGCGGCGCTGCCCTCCTCCGCGATCAGCGCCGAGAGCACCAGCCCCAGCGGCAGCACCACGAGGTTGTAGCCCACAAAGCTCCAGAGAGGCTTGTGCGAGAACGTGTTGAGCAAAATCCCCGCCAGCGCCAGCACGGCGTAGGGGACAAGGATCCAGCTGAAATCGATCTGGGCGACAGCGCGCGAGAAAAGCAGACAGAACAGCACGTTCATCACAAAGCCCCACAGCAGCGTGCCGCCGAGGATCAGGTTGTATCGCTCCGGCGAGACGGCAAAATCCTGCAGCAGACCCGGCTTATCCGACAGCCCGTTGGGAAGCACGCCGGCGGCGTCGGAAGAAAAAGCGGATTGCGATACGGCCTGGGCTGCCTTGAGGGCGGCGGAGAGATCCCCGGCCTGCTGCGCGGCCACAGGGGCGCCGCAGTTGGAACAGAATTTTTCGCCCCGACGGATCTCGGAGCCGCAGTTTTGACAGTACATTTCCTTTACTCCTCTCTGATGCGGATCAGCAGCAGCCGTCCCTCGTCCACACGGACGGACGCCGTCTGCCCCGGCAGCGGCTCGTTGCTGACGCCGAGCGAGGTGTCGCAGGGCAGCTCGACGTTTTCAAGCGGATATTTGGCGCCCCGGACACAGACGCCCCTCGCCGTGCCGGAAATATTCAGCAGGGAAAAATAGGGGAAGCGGTCGGGGACCAGCGCCGGAGAGCGGGAGACGATCTCCATCTCGGAATAGTCGTCGACAAGCAGGGCCTTTGCGCCGGCCTCATCGAGCATCATAAGCAGACCGAGGTTTCCCAGCGTGTGATCCAGCCTTGCCCCGGCCGCGCCCAGCAGCAGAAATTCGCGAAAGCCGCGGCGCAGCGCCTCCTTCGCGGCAAAATAGGTGTCGGTGTCGTCCTTTTCATGCGGCAGAACGATCGTCTCGACCGCCGCGTGCGGATTTTCGTGGGAATCAAAATCTCCCACGATCAGATCGGCGCCGCGCCCGAGCGCGGCCATGTGCCGCAGGCCGCCGTCGCAATAGATCATCGTGTCGTCCGCGCGCAGATACGCCCGGATGCTCTCGATCCGCCCGATCGGCGCCCCGCCCACGATCACAGCGCGTTTCATGCGACGCCTCCTTTTTTGCTCAGCAGAGCGCCTCGACCGCGGCCTTGAGCGCCGCGGCGCGGGAGGTATCCTCCCATCCCACACCCAGGTCCTCCCGGCCCATGTGGCCATAGGCGGCGAGGGAGCGGTAGATCGGACGGCGCAGATCGAGATCGCGGATGATGGCCGTGGGGCGCAGATCAAACACCTGCTGCACCGCCCGGGCCAGAATGGCGTCGTCCACGCAGGACGTGCCGAAGGTCTCCACCAGGATGCTGACGGGCTTCGCCACGCCGATGGCGTAGGCAAGCTGCACCTGGCAGCGGTCGGCAAGGCCTGCCGCCACCACGGTCTTGGCGACCCAGCGGGCGGCATAGGCGGCGCTGCGGTCCACCTT
>CAMHER010000194.1 GCA_946184215.1 uncultured Clostridia bacterium
CGGGTCTTGATGAGGCCATAGGGGCACTTGTGCTCGCATTCCGCCCAGGTCAATCCGCCGCCGGGGATCGGCTTCACCGCGAAGCGACGATAGCCGGGCTCAAGGATCTCAAGGCCGCAGATGCGGCGATAGAAGAAATCGCCCACCGCGCCGTAGGCGTAGTGATTGAGCGAGGATTCCTGGATCGTGCCGTCTTCGTGCACGCTGTGCCAGTTTTCCCACATGGTCGTGGCTCCGTGCCGCACCTGATAGAGCCAGGATGGTGTCGTATCCTGCAGCAGGAGCTCGTAGGCCTCCCGCTCATAGCCGTTGTCCGAGAGCGCAAAAAGCAGGAAGGGCGTGGCGGTGAAGCCGGTGTTCAGATGGACGCCGTTTTCTTTGATCAGCGCCCAGAGCCGCTCCGCCATGACTCTGCGTTCTTCGCCCTCGGCCAGACCGAAGGCCAGTGCCAGCACATAGGCGGTCTGAAACTCCTCTTTCATGCGGCCGTGCCCGTCGGTGAACACTTTGCAGAAGGCGGCGCGTACCTTTTCGGCCAGATTCGCATAGCGGCGGCTGTCCTCATCGTGGCCGAGGATCGCGGCGATCTCGCTCATGAGGCGGCACGAGCGGAAATAGTAAGCCGTACCCACCCAGGGCCCTCTGGCCAGCCAGTCGGGCACGCTGCCATAGGGCGCGCACCAGTCGCCGAACTGGAAGGGCAGCTTGAGAATATGGGGCGAGCCGTGGATCGGCAGGCTCAGCGCCGCCCAGCGCTTCACATCCGCCATATACTTTTTCATGCTCGGATACTGGCGTTCCAGCAGCGTCTTGTCACCGTTTGAGAGGTACAGCGCCCAGGGGACGAGGATGCAGCTGTCGCCCCAGCAGGAGGTGGTCATGCTGGGCGTGATGCCCTTGCGCGAGGGGATGACAAAGGGGATCGCCCCGGTGGGCCCCTGCTCGGATTTCAGATCAAGCAGCCATTTCTCGAGGAAGCGGCTCATGTCGAAGTTGAAGCAGGCCGTGGAAGCAAACAGCGCGATATCGCCTGTCCAGCCCTGGCGCTCGTCGCGCTGCGGACAGTCGGTGGGGATATCCACGAAGTTGTCCTTGCCGCTCCAGACGAGATTCGATTGCAGCTGATTGAGGTCTTCGTTGGAGCAGCGGAAGGAGCCGACGGTTTCAAGGTCGGAATAGACAGCGATCGCTTTGAGCTCAATGTCTTCTTTCCGAACGCCGCGGACGCCGACGTAGCGAAAGCCCATATAGGTAAAGCGCGGAGAATACTCCTGCTCGCCCTCGCGGCAGATGTAACGCAGCTCCTGTTTGGCGCTGCGGAGATTCTGTACATAAAGCTCGCCGTGCTCCAGCGCCTCGGCATGCCGGAACACGATCTCCTGTCCGGCTTTGCCGCTCAATCGGAAAGACACCACGCCCGCGATATTCTGGCCGAAGTCGGCGATCAGCTCGCCGGAGGAGGCTTCCAACCAGGCGACCGGTTCCAACACTTCATGAGCGCTGACCTTTTCACCGTAACGCGCGCAGATACAGGGATTGACGCGCAATTTCTCCGGGGCGGCGGGGCGCCAGTTCAGTCCGGATCTGTCAACGCGCGCGTCATAGACCTCACCGTCGTAAAAATCGGCGAAGCGCCAAGGACCATCCTCCGTGACCTCCCAGCGCTCGTCCGTGCCGAGGATCTCACGTCGCCTGTCGCCGTAGACAAGCTGCAGATCGCAGAGCAGCGCCTGACGGTCGGCAGAGAGCTTGGATCTGGACTTGGTCGTGTCATCCACATGGGTGCTGCGTCCGACGGCCCAGCCGCCCGCAACCACGGCCAGCAGTTCATGCTCTCCCTGCGGCAGATCTGCCGCTTCACAGCGGATATATTGCAGATGGGCGCTGTAATCGGTGAAACCGGGAGAAAAATAATCGTCATGCAGACGCTGCCCATCCAGCCAGAGGTCGAAAACGCCCATGGCCGTTGCAAAGACCTCCAGTGATGCGTGCCGATCCAATGAAAAACGGCGGCGGAACATCATCGGTACGGGGGACGCGGGGCTTTCAAATTGATAGCCCGGATCGCTGATCCAAGTTCCTTTCCAGGTTCTTTTTTCCAGGTTCATGAGAATACCTCTCTTTCCATATGGGCAGACCGGAGAGAAGGCCTCTCCGGTCTGCGTGAAGGATCGATTTGTAAGATTACTCCGCCTGCTTGGCCGCACGGCGCTCTTCGATCTCCTTACGGAGCTGGGGCAGCTTCTGCTCCAGATCGAAACCGCGGAAGAGAAGGAACATCAGAAGATTGATCACGAGAGGCAGGTAGTTGGAGAAACCGTAGATGGAATAGCGCATGGAAGTGCTGGCGACTGCCAGAGAGGCGTCGTAGCTGCCGAGGATGAGGAACAGGCTCAGGAGCAGCGAGCCAAGGCCGCTGCCGACCTTGTTGCCGAAGCCGATCGCGCCTCCGGACATGGCAACCAGCTTTTTGTCGTATTTCCATTCGTTGTAGTCGACGGTCATGGCGGTCAGCACGCCGTAGAGGCACATCAGCGGGATCTGGACAAAGCTGGCCAGGACTGCGGTCGAAGCGTAAACGACAATGTTGCCGGGGATAAAGCAGCGGATACCCGCAAAGATCGCCGCGCCGAGCAGGCCGATATCGACCGTCTTTTTAATGCCGAATTTGTTGATGATGGGCTTGGATACCGCAAAGCCGATGATCGTACCGAGCATGCCGGCCCCACCGATGATGGCGACCAGATTGTCGTTGCCGAAGATCCACTTGCAGTAGTATGTACCGGAGGAAGCGGCTACCGCGCTCGTAATGGCGGTAATGGTGTTAAAGAGGAGCACGATGACCCAGTACTTGTTTTTGAAGAGCATACCCATGGCGGAGCCGAAGGGAACGGGCTCTTCTTCCGCCTGAACCTGAACACCGGTCTCGTCCTCGCCTTCTTTCGTGAAGGCGGCCTTGTGGCCGTTGAGCCAGCAGATCGCAAACAGGAGCAGGACAAACAGAGCCAGAACAACGCCGTATTTGATCCACGCGCTCTGGGTGCCGCCCAGCATATTGGTGACGGGGATGGTGGCGATCGCGATGATCATGCCGGCACCGTAGTTGCCGACCGCACGGAAGACGCCCATGCTGGAGCGTTCGCTGTTGGACTTGGTGCGGACCACCATGACGGCCGAAAAGGGCGTGGCGATCATGGTATAAATGACAGCGGTGAGCAGCAGATTGGTGATCAAGGCATAGGCGACCTGAACGCCGTTGGATGCGCCCGAGGGGATCATGAACAGCAGCGCGACGATCGCAGCCGCGGGAACAGCCAGCATGATCATCCACCGGAAGTATTTCTTGTTGCCGCCGCGGGAGTGGTCGATGACATTGCCGAAAATGACGTCGGTAAAGGCGTCCAGGATCTTGGCGATGGCCATGACTACGCCGACAGAGCCGACGGCCATGCCGACCTTATCCGTGTAAAAATACTGGAGCTGACCGACCAGATTTGCCATGATTCCTAGCGCCAGCTGGCCGCTCATGTCCGCGAGATAGTCGCGGGTGCGCATCGTGAGCTTGACGCCTTCGGCGTCGTATTCTTTTTTGACCTTTGCCATGTTGCTTCCTCCTATTTGTTTTATTGTAATTGTTTTTCTCTTCCTTGTGTCCTCATTGTACGGGATTTCTGTGCGGTTTTATTGCGAAATCCTACCCGAAATTGTAAGATCCGATCAAATTGTGACTTCTATCAG
>CAMHER010000195.1 GCA_946184215.1 uncultured Clostridia bacterium
CCCGGCAGCTTCCGGAAACGGAGGAAACATACAGGCCGAACAGATACATGGCGACAGGAATGCCGAAAACAAGCCGCAGCAGGTTTTCGATCAGCTTTTCGCTGTCAAAGGAAAACAGCTTTTCCATAACAGAGGAAAAGCCGCTGTCATAGGACAGCAGGGATAAGGCCAGGAAGGTGGGGAGCACAGCGAGGAAAAGCCCCAGAAGCACCTTCAGCACAGTCTTCCAGATGCCCTTTCCGCGGCCGGGCGAGAGCGCGGGAAAAAGTTTTGAGAAAGAGGAAAAGGGATAGACAAACAGAGACCGGACAAGATCGGCGCCGACAAGCGTGCTTAAGCCCTCCTCAAGCGTGTTGCCGGTAGCGGCGTAAACAAGATAGCAGTAGGCCGTCATCAGATAGACAAAGCAGATAAAGGAAAGAAAGCCGTTATCCCACAGCAGCGCCGCGAGCGAGGCGAGAAGAACCGAGAGCAGCACAAGCTTTTGTACACTGCCGAAATGTGTCCTGCCGCGCAGGACGAAAAGAAATGTCAGCACAGAGAGAGACAACAGGAAAAGCACGGCGCCGAAGGGCTTTTCCGACATGGGGAAAACGCGCCAGAAGAGATAGCCCGCGCCGAGCAGCAGCCAGGCATACGCCCTTTCCATAGGCGACGCCGTTTTTCTGAGCGACGGAAAAGGCCCGGCATCCGGCGAAGCCGGAGCGTGAGCGGGCGCGGCGAACGAAGAGCCGTCCGCCGCATCGAGGGCAGGGGGCAGGGAAGATAAATCCTCCATCAGAGATCCTCCTTGTATTCGAGAATATCCTCCACCTTACACTCGAGCGCCCTGCAGATCGCATCGAGCGTGGAGAAGCGGATGGCTTTTGCCTTGTTGTTTTTCAAAATCGAGAGATTGGCCAGCGTGATGCCGACTTTGTCGGACAGCTCGCCGAGGGACATTTTCCGCCTGGCCATCATGACGTCGAGATTGATCACGATCATATGTCCACCTCACACCGTCAGGTCGTTTTCCGATTTGATCGCCGTGGCCTCTTCGATCACGTTTTTCACCACGCGCAGACAAAGCCCGAGGAGCGCGGCCGTGAAGGCAAGCACAAGTGCGACAAGGTAGTACCAGGTCATGCCGAGAAAGACGAGTGCGATCGCGAACGCACACCAGCTGACGCCGCGTATGCAGGAAACAGCCTTCGCGGTGAAAACGCTGCCGGCACGGACCAGAAGCAGAAGCCGGATCAGCGTCAGGGCGGCGAGCAGCGCAAAGAACAGGATCAGGTAGCCCGAGACCAGAATGACGATCCCGTCGCGAAGAGCGAGCGGGCGTAGCGCGGCCGATGCGATCAGCTGCACAAAGTCCGGCAGAATAAAGGCCGAGGCAAGCAGAACCGCACAGAACAGCGCTGTCAGAACGATCGAAACAGTGACAGATGCGTTTTTGGATATCCGAAGCATAAAACCATCCTCCTTTTGCATGCAAGACAAGAATAGCACAGGGATTATCGTAAGTCAACTAAAATTTATCGAAAAACGATAAATATAGGCTGTGCGCACTACTTGACAATACGGAAGAAAAGCGTATAATGACAGTTGAACATTTGAACGCATGTTCATATGAACGAGATTCGGAGGACATCATCATGAAAAAAAGCTACAAGATCGACGTGGACTGCGCCAACTGTGCACAGAAGATGGAGGATGCAGCCAAAAAGACCGACGGGGTGAAAGACGCCGTTGTCAACTTCATGACGCTGAAAATGACCGTTGTGTTTGATGAAGGCGCGAACGAAAAAGAGACGATGGAGCGTGTGCTGAAGAATTGCCGCAAGGTGGAAAGCGACTGCGAGATCGATTTTTGAGCGCTGCAGGCTGCGGGAGGTGAGCGGTATGAGCAAAAAGCAGAAAAAAATGCTGTGGCGGATCCTTGCCGCAGCTGCGATCGTTTTGGTGCTGCTGTTTCTGCCCCTCAAGGGATGGCTGCGCTTCGCGCTGTTTATGGTGCCGTATCTGATCGTCGGCTATGACATTCTGCTCAAGGCCTTTAAGGGGATCCGGAACGCGCAGCCCTTTGACGAAAACTTTTTGATGGCTGTCGCCACGGTCGGCGCGATCGCGCTTGGCGAGTATACAGAGGGCGTCGCCGTCATGCTGTTCTACCAGATCGGCGAGCTGTTCCAGAGCTATGCCGTCGGCAAAAGCCGCCGCAGCATCAGCGCGCTGATGGACATCCGTCCCGACTGTGCCAATCTCCTTGGCGAGGACGGCGAGATCAGAGAGGTGGACCCTGACGAGGTGACGGTCGGCTCGGTGATCGTGGTGCGGCCCGGCGAAAAGGTTCCGATCGACGGCGTGATCGTCAAGGGTGAAACGTCTCTTGACACGGCCGCGCTTACGGGTGAGAGCATCCCGCGCGAGGCGAGAGAGGGCAGCGAGGTCATCAGCGGCTGCATCAATCTCTCGGGCGTTGTGCAGATCCGCACGACGAAGGAATTCGGCGAGTCAACGGTCTCCAAGATCCTCGATCTCGTGGAAAACGCGACATCGCGCAAATCCAGATCCGAAAACTTTATCTCAAAATTTGCGCGCATCTATACGCCGGTGGTGTGCTTTGGCGCGCTGGCGCTGGCGCTGCTGCCGCCGCTTGTCAATCTTGTGCTCGGCCATCAGCCGCAGTTTTCCACCTGGCTCTACCGTGCCCTGACCTTCCTGGTCATCTCCTGCCCGTGCGCGCTGGTCATTTCCATCCCGCTCGGCTTTTTCGCCGGGATCGGCGGCGCGAGCGCACAGGGGATTCTCATCAAAGGCTCCAACTATCTTGAGACATTATCCGAGGTGCGGACGGTCGTGATGGATAAGACCGGCACGCTGACGAAGGGAAGCTTTGAGGTCAGCGGCGTGCACCATTCGCCGCTGGAGGACGAAAAACTCATTGCTTATGCGGCGCATGCCGAGGCCTATTCCACCCACCCGATCAGCCGCAGTCTGGTCGCTGCCTATGGGAAAGAGCCGGATACCGAGCGTGTATCCGATGTGCGGGAAATCAGCGGCAAGGGCGTGATCGCGTGCGTGGATGGAAAAGAGGTCGCCGTCGGCAACGACAAGCTGATGCGCGAAATTGGCTGCGAGAGCGTTGCGTGCCGTAGCGTCGGCACGATCGTGCATGTGGCGATCGACGGAGAATATGCCGGACATATCCTGATCTGCGACGTTGTCAAGGACGGCGCGAAGGAAGCGATCGACGCGATGCGCCGCGCAGGCGTGAAGAGAACCGTGATGCTGACAGGCGACAGCAGCACGGTGGGCGAGGACGTAGCAAAACGGCTGGGCCTCGACGAGGTGAAAAGCGAGCTGCTGCCGGGCGACAAGGTAAGCGCGCTGGAAGCACTGCTGGAGCAAAGCGCCCCGGGCGAAAAGCTGGCCTTTGTGGGCGACGGCATCAACGACGCGCCGGTGCTTTCTCGCGCGGACGTCGGCATCGCAATGGGCGCGCTGGGCTCCGATGCGGCGATCGAAGCGGCGGACGTTGTGCTGATGGACGACGACCCCGGCAAGATCGCAAAGGCGATCAGGATCTCGCGTAAATGTCTGAGAATCGTGAAGGAGAATATCTATTTTGCGATCGGCGTCAAGCTTGTCTGCCTTTTGCTCGGCGCGCTCGGCCTCGCGGGCATGTGGGCGGCGATCTTTGCCGACGTCGGCGTGATGGTGCTGGCCGTGCTCA
>CAMHER010000196.1 GCA_946184215.1 uncultured Clostridia bacterium
CGGGCTGAAGCTGCTGATCCCGCTGGAATACGATGAGCTTTTGATCACCGAGACGCCGCAGACCGGCGCGGAAGCGCGGCTTTTCTCTGCCTATGAAAAGGCATCCGTAGAGGCGGCCGTGGCCGCGGGCATGGAGCTTGACGGCGCAGGCTGGCTCTTCTCCATCGAGCGGATAGACGACTCTGCCCTGCGGGAGCTGCTCTGCAATACCGATCTCTCCGGCACAGAGGTCTTTGCCAGAGACGCCCAGGGCCGGTATTATCTGTACCGTCACCCCACGGATGTGCGCTATGTCAGGGAGAACAGCGAAGCCATGGCGGCGGACCAGGAGATCTGGACCGCGCTTAACGAGTGGGCCTGGAACGACGTGCGCGAGAGCTTCCTTCGGGAGAACCCGGAGCTCACGGCCGCAGACAGGGGCAGTACAAGCCTGGAGCTTGCCCTGGCCCGCATCGCCTGGAAGAGCGGGACGCGCTACAGCGTCAGCACGACGGAATATGGGCCGGTCGAGCCTGTGGCCGGAGCCTTTGACGCGTCGCCCTGGCTGGAAAAGCTCATGACAAACCTGCGCTGCGAACCCGTCGACCTCTCCGAAGCGCCGGACGGCGAGTATGTGGTTCTCAGCCTTCCCGATGAGGATCTCCGCTTCGATTTCTTCCTGTCGGAGGGTAAGGAGAATTTGATCCGTGAGGTTCACGGGGACGAGGAAATCGCGCTCTATCAGGCCAGCTTTGCGGATGACACCAGGGCCAGTGCCGTCATGCGGGATTGGTATGACGCGCTTGTCGCCGACCGCGATATGCGCGAGCTTGGCTATACGCCGGATTCGCTGCTTGGCAATTGGGCGGAAAAGAGCGTCGGGCGCGGAACGATCTCCATCAGCGCAAGTACCGAAGACCGGTACGATGTGCAGATCAACTGGAGCAGCAGTGCCGCCGAGATGAACGTCTGGACCATGACGGCCCGGCCGGCTGCCAGCCATATGCTGCGCTATGAAGACTGCCGCTGCGTCACGCTGACGCTCAACGAGAATGGCGTGGAAACCGAGGAGCTGCAGTATGAAAACGGCACCGGCAGCTTCACGCTGCTCAGTACGAACGAGCTTCGGTGGCAGGATGACACCGGCCATGCCGCGGATGACGCGCTGTTCATCGCCGTGGGCTGAGCCGCGGATACCCAACGCCCTGATTTCGTCTGAATATACACAAAGCATCCCTGCGAAAAATCGGATCCCGCTCATCGGTCTGCGCCGGTGGGCGGGATTCGATTTTTCACACCTTGTGTGGAAGTTCGGCTTTTCATACGGCCGCGGGCTATGATATAATGATTTCCAAGCAGTAAAAACAGGGCAGAGAAAGAAAAAGTATCCTGAGGAAGAAGACGATAAATGCGGCGGTTCGCTGCCGGAATGAAAAGCCGGCAGAACCTGCTTTGATCAAAGCGCTGTATAAAACGATTTCTGGGAGGTCATCAGGCATGAGAGGCAAAACGTTTGAGCTCAATGAGAATACCTTGCCCATTATCGAGGAAATAGGCGGACATATGCCTGGTGGTTTTTTTATTTACAGGGCGGATGAGCCGGAAGAGCTGATTTACGCCAACAAGGCGGTGCTCGACATCTATGGCTGCGCCAGCCTGGAAGAATTCAGGGATCTGACCGGATATACATTCCGCGGAATGGTGTATCCGGAAGACTATGACAGGATCAGCTCCTCCATTGTGCATCAGATCAGCTCCAGCGAAGATCAGATGGATTATGCCGAGTACCGTATCGTCCGCAGGGACGGCGCTGTCCGATGGGTGGACGACTATGGGCATTATGCGGAGACCAGGGCCTACGGAGGCATCTATGTCGTGTTCATCTCCGACATTACGGATAAAAAGCTTCAGCGGGAGACGGACACGGCCACGCGGGATGCCGTCATTTCCACGCTGACCACCGCCTATAACACGGTGTACCTGATCGACGATGTCGTCACCGAGGAAATGTCGCTTTATCATACGGATCTCGACGAGATCCATGACGAGGCCATTCGCAACGCACTGAGCCATCTCCGGTACAGCGATACCAAGACGGAATACGTAAACACCATGGTGGCGGAGGAAGACCGGGATCGGATGCAGGAGCAGATGAGCCTTCCGTACATCCTGAAAAGGTTTGAGACCAGAGACCGCTTCTCCGTCAATTTCATTCGGGCTTTAGACGCCGGACCGCGGCATTACCGGATCGACTTTGGCAAAATCCATATGCCCGGCGGACGGATCGGCGTCATGATGGGCTTTAAGGATGTGGATGATGAAGTCCGGCAGGGGCGGGCCTATCAAAAGGCGCTGGAGGACGCAAAAAAGGCCAAGGCGGAAAACCGCAGGCTGAACGAAGAAGTTCAATCTGCAGCCAAGCTTGCCAATCTGATGGGCTCAGCCTCCTCGCTGCTGACCAACATGCCCGCCATGAGCTTTTCCAAGGAGATCGCAACCGGCAAATATCTTGCCTGCAACCAGGCCTTCGCGGAATATGCCGGGAAAACAAAACCGGAGGAAGTCGTCGGGCTGACAGATCATGAGATCTTTGACAAGGCTACCGCGGATCACTTTGTGGAAGACGACCGCAAGGCAGTGGCCATGGACAAGGCGTACGTATTTTTGGAGGACGTGCCGGATGCCTCGGGAACGGTTTTCCACAACCTGCAGACGACCAAGATCACCTTCCGGGAACCGTCCGGACGGCTCTGCCTGCTGGGCATGTGCGTGGATGTTACGGAATTGTCCCGGATCAAGACCGCGGAAGCGGAAGCCCGGGCAAAACAGCAGGAGCTTGAAGAAAAGCTTGCCCTGCATGAGCAGCTGCTGGCGCAGGAAGCCCGCCAGAAGGAGCTGGACAGCATGATCACGGCCATGGCCTCCGACTATCGGAGCGTTTACCTTGTCGACGTGGACGAAAATGATGCCGTCTGCTATCGGGCGGACGCGAACGATCCGGATCAGATCCCTGTGGGCGTGCATTTTCCCTATCACGCACGCTTCACCGAATACTGCGAGAAGTATGTGGATCAGGAATACAGGGAGGGATTTCGCCGCTTTATCGATCCTGATCATATCAGGCGCGCGCTGGAGACGGAATCCATCATGGCATATCGCTACCTGGCGAGAAGAAACGGCGCGGAGTACTACGAGATGCTGCGCATGGCCGGCGTCCGTCATCCCGGAGAGCGTGATGATAATATCGTTCACAAGGTCGGCGTGGGCTTCACGGTGATCGATGCGGAAATGCGGGAATCCATGGCAAAGAATCATGCTTTGGCGGAAGCGCTTGCCGCGGCGAAGGAGGCCAGCAAAGCGAAAACGGCCTTTCTGTCCAACATGAGCCATGAGATCCGCACGCCGATGAACGCCATTATCGGGCTGAACAATATTGCCATGAACGAGCCCTCGGCCAGTGAAAAGGTAAAGGAGTACCTGACCAAGATCGGCACATCGGCCAATCATCTGCTGAGCATCATTAACGATATTCTGGATATGAGCCGTATCGAGTCGGGCCGCATGACGATCAAAAGCGAGGAGTTCTCCTTCGCCAGGGTGCTGGAGCAGGTCAATACGATCATCAGCGGCCAGTGCCGGGAAAAGGGCCTGACATATGACTGCCGGATGAGCGGAGACGTGCGGGACTATTATATCGGCGACGACATGAAGCTGCGCCAGGTGATGATCAACATTCT
>CAMHER010000197.1 GCA_946184215.1 uncultured Clostridia bacterium
CTGCACTACTGACGACCCGGCGGACAGCCTCGAATGGCACAAAAAAATCGCCGAGGACAAATCCTTCGGCGTGCAGGTGCTGCCCAGCTTCCGCCCGGACAAGGCACTGGGCATCGAGAAAGCAGATTATGTAAACTATCTTTCCCGTCTCGGCGAGATCAGGAGCTTCGCGCAGCTGGCGGAGGTTCTCAAGGAGCGGCTGACCTTCTTCGTGTCTCTCGGCTGCCGGGTCTCCGACCACGGGTTGGAGAGCGTTCCCTATGCCCCGGCAACGGCGGCGGAGGTCGAGGCGATCTTCCAAAAGCGGCTTGCGGGCGGCATACCCACGGCGGAGGAGCAGAAGCAGTTCAAGACCGTGCTGCTGCTGGAATTGGGACGGGAATACCACCGTCTCGGCGTGGTGATGCAGCTGCACTTCGGCGTCATCCGCGATAACTCTCACCGCGTGTTCCGCGCCCTCGGCCCGGACGCGGGCATCGACTCCATCGGCGATGCGCCCTCCGTCAAGGAGCTCGCGGCCTTTCTCGGCGCCTTGGACGATACAAACGAGCTGCCGAAGACCATTCTCTATTCCCTCAACCCCAATGATAACGCCGCGCTTGTGACCGCGATGGGCGCCTTCCAGACCGGGGAGGCCATCGGGAAGCTGCAGCATGGCAGCGCCTGGTGGTTCAACGACCACAAGGCGGGCATGACAGAGCAGCTCACGACCCTGGCCGCTGACGGGTACCTCGCGGGCTTCGTGGGCATGCTCACAGACTCCCGCAGCTTTTTGAGCTACGCCCGGCACGAGTATTTCCGCCGCATTCTCTGTGACCTGATTGGCTCCTGGGTGGAAAACGGGGAGTACCCGAACGATGAAAAGGCGCTGAAAACGATTGTCGAGGGCATCTGCGTCAAAAACGCGGAGCGGTATTTTGAATTATAAAATCAGGAGGATAGAACAATGGCATTGCATGTCATGGAGGAGGCCAATCGCTGTCTTGGTTGCAAGAATCCGAGATGCCGCGAGGGATGCCCCATCCATACAAATATTCCCGAGGTCATCCGCCTGCTGAAGAACGGCAAACTCAACGACGCGGGCTGGATGCTCTTTGAAAACAATCCTCTGACCACTGTCTGCTCCATCGTCTGCAACCACGAGAAGCAGTGCGAGGGGCACTGCATCCGCGGCATCAAGGATGTGCCGGTGCATTTCTCGGTGATCGAGAACTATATCTCCACCACCTACGCAAACCAGATGGTCAAGGGCCCCGCGCCCTCCAACGGGCGCAAGGTCGCCATCATCGGCGCGGGTCCCTCAGGTCTTACCATCGCGGTCATTTTGGGTCGCTACGGTTATGACGTTACGATCTTCGACAGCAAGGACAGGATTGGCGGCGTCATGCGCTATGGCATCCCAGATTTCCGGCTTCCGGATGCGGTTCTGGACGACTTTGCCTATCGCCATCTGGAACTCAAGGGCATCAAGTTCCGCCCAAACACCACCATCGGCGGCGCGATCAGTCTGGATGACCTGTTTCGGGACGGCTATCAGAGCGTCTTTGTCGGCGCAGGGCTCTGGCGGCCCAAAACCCTTCATATCAAGGGCGAAACGCTGGGGCATGTTGCCTTTGCCATTAACTATCTCGCATCTCCTAAAGCGTTCCGCCTGGGCGAGCGTGTGATCGTGATCGGCTCCGGCAACTCCGCCATGGACTGCGCCCGCACGGCCATCCGCAACGGTGCGCACTATGTCACCGTCTTCAACCGCCGGGATCAGATCGCCGCCAGCCAGTACGAGTCGAGCTATGCCAAGCTCGAGGGCGTGGAGTTCGAAATGATGAAAAGCCCGCTGGAGATCCGGGACGACGGCGTCGTCTTTGCAGACAACGAGTTTGACGAGGACGGCAAGTTGTGTCCGATCCCGGGCACGGAGAAACTCTACCCCTGCACGGGCGTCATCGTGGCAGTCAGCCAGGAGCTGGGCAGCAACATCATCAACACGGCGAAGGGGCTCGAAAAAGAGCGCGGCGGCATCATCGCCGTCGACGAGGACGGGCACACCTCCCGTCCCGGCGTCTTCGCGGCCGGTGATATCGCCCACGGAGCGGGCACCGTGGTTCACGCGGTCGCCACGGGCAAGCGGGTAGCCGAAGCCATGCACGAATATATGCAATCCCTCCCTTTGCCCGAGCCTTCGCCCTATGCAAACGTGCCGAGGGTGAAGCCGGTTTCCTCCTCGGTGATGGCCGAGCAGGCCATTGGCCAGATTTAATCAGAAAAATGGGCTGATGGAATTGTCCCGTCAGCCCTGCTTCAAGCTGTCGACAAAGTGTTGACAGTTTGAGTGGAAAAAATAGGAACTTCCGAAATAGGGAATCAGATTTTAACTTCCTTCTGTACAGATCTGATGCTCTTTTTTCATTATCCACCCTTGTCACAAAAACCGATTTTTCATTTTTGTGGCACGCGGGGGAAAATGAATACCGGCAAAAAGCATTTCTGTCTCACGCGAGAAAACGCGGTTGCCGGTACCCGGGAGGTTTCCAAAGGAGGGCGGGGAGGCCTGCCTTTGGCACACGATCTTGCTTGCAAGGTCTAGTGTGTTATACCTTTTGTTCCGCGAGGCGGGCAAAGGGGTGGTGTCGTCTTTCCGGACAACACGCCTTTGCCCGGCAAAACGGTAGCCAATACCTGCGAAGGCATGAGCAGGTATTGACTGCTGTTTTCATAAAGGAAGTGTGTGTGGAATGCAATGGAGCACGCACTTCCGGCGGAACAAGAGGTATATAAATCCCCCGTCCCGCCGCAGCGCCGTTTCTCAAAAAGATGCTTTCAAAATGCAAGCACATTTCGGACTTGTATGCTCGGTGTGCTTTCAAAATGAAAGCATCTTCTCGTGTTTTGCTATTCCACCCATCGGATGATCATGCCGCGGTCGGAGTCGGTGCGCGGTGCATTGCAGGAAAGAGTGCGTGCTTGCACAGCCTGTGGTGCTTCCCATTCGTACCAAAACGGAACGGTCAGCTTTTTCGGGAGCTTATCATTTTCGACTGCCCAAATCTCCTGGATCGCGCGTTTTGCGAAAGGCTGGCTTTTGGTAAAATCTCCGTCTGCCAGCTTTACGATCTCGGTCTCGTTTTTCAAAAAGTCAAAACGGATCTCGCCCCAGTCGCCGTCGTAGTCTGCCCAATAGGAGTAGACTGCGGCGGCGATTTTTTTGTTTTTCTTCTCCTGAGAAACCAGCCGCAATTGCAAAACATGAAAGACCTCATGCCCGGCCAGATGCTTCATCATCTTTTCCAGCGCCCGCTGATACGCACGTTCTGCGCCGCTGGCTCCGCTGCCCTCGAACAGCACGGCGAGATCCTCGAAGCCGACGCGTTTCCTCCAATCGCTGACGCGTCCGCAGGTCATGCAGATTGCGTTGCGCTTCTCCAGAAGTGTCTGTTCCCGAAAGCTGAGCGTTTCAAAAGCCTCCTGTACCCACTCGGTTTGAACCCAGCCCCAGAGGATAGATGCGTAATCCCAATGATCGTCGTGGCTGACGTCGGGATCGCGTTCAATGAGATTTCCATTGTCATCTCTTTCTGTGCGGGGATAGAAGTCTGCTCGACTGCGGTTCTTCAACGCCGTGGCCAGATGTGCTTCTGCAGTTTGTTCGCTGCAGTGCTCAGCCTCGGCAATGGCCTTGACTGCTTCCCGTGTTTTCTCATGATTCTCACGATAGA
>CAMHER010000198.1 GCA_946184215.1 uncultured Clostridia bacterium
CTCTGCTGCATTCCGGCGTCTTCAAGCATGGCATGGAATGTTCTGTTCGTATATTGGAATCCACGGTCTGAATGGAACAACGGATGTGCATCCGGATTGGCCTCAACTGCTGCCCGGAAGGTATCGAAGACCAAGGGGTTGTCATTGTGATCGCGAATCACAAAGGAAACAATGCGTCGGTCAAACAGGTCAAGAATAGCGCTGAGAAAGACCTTGTGTACGACAGGCCCCTCATACCACTTAAACTCCGTAACATCCGTCAACCACTTCTCATTCGGCTTGTCTGCCTGAAATTCTCGATTCAGCTTGTTCTCGGCAATATATTGAGGATCCGAAGCATGCCGCGTGCAGCCATTGTTGGCATATTTGATGGTAGACTTGATCCCTTTAGCCCGGCAGATCCTTAGCATCCGCTTGTCGCTGATCTGTATCTCGTGGTATTTTTCCAGATCGTCTCTGATCCGACGGTGTCCTTTATCTGGATTCTCAGTATGAATTTCCTCGGCAAGTGCCGCAATACGTTCATTCTCCTGCTGACGATGGCTCTTTTTCCCGCTTGCCCATTTGTAATATGCTGACCGGGAAACCCGCAGTTTCTTGCAGCATATTTCAACCGGATATCCAAATTCAGCAATACAATCTCTGATGGCTGTATATTTGTTGGCGAGCCTTACTTGTGAGAGGCATCCCTCCTCTCCAACTCGTCCAATTTTTTTAGCAAATCACGCTCCAGCTTCGTCATATACAGTTCGTGCTCCAGCTGAGCGATCCGGATTTTCATTTCTTCCTCTGCTGTCCGTGGTACTTGGTCCTCAGTCCTTTTGCCACGTCGATCTTCTAAGCCGGCTTCTCCGAGCTCCTTAAATTTCTTGACCCAGTTGTAAACCTGGTCGTAGCTGACATTATATTTCCGGCTAATCGCTTCATAGTTGCACTCGTTTTCCAGGCATTCTTTCGCTATGGTGATTCGCTCTTCCTGTGTTGTCTTTCTTCCTGTTGTCATGCGGCTTCCTCCAGATCCTCTTCGTCTAAAATCTCCGCCGCTATTATACACCTTTATCCATCCCAGGAGTGTACTTTTAGTATGCAAACCATGTTTTGCTGCTATTATTTTAAGAGATCCTTCTCCTTCCAAGTATTCTTTGACGGCTTGCAGCTTTGTCTCTGCACTATACTTCGGGTTCCTGTCAGCCTTCTCAAATGCCGCAGCTCCTTTCTCCTTGTACAGTGCCGTCCATTCTCGCACGTTGCTTCGATTGACTCCAATTCTGCGAGCTGCTTCGTACTGGCTCATCCTTCCTTCGGCGCATGCCCTCGCAGCAGCCAATCGCGCCTCTGCGCTTACTTTCCCTCTGGACATAGTTATGCTCCCTCCTTGATTGACAGTGTTTCTCTTTTTTCACTGTCTCTCAAAAAGGGAGCATATCATTTTCGGCGGGGGTTTCCCTGTTATTTCATATGCAGGAGGCGGGCGAGCTTTTCGCCGCCGGGGATCAGCTTCATATCCTCGAGGGTGATGCAGCGCGTTTTGATGACCGCCGCGGCATAGACCGCAGCCGCAATCAGGATGGCCAGCACCATGCTCAGGAACATGTGCATTTTGCCGTGCAGCGGAAGCAGCGCCATGAAGCCGCGATAGGCGGCGAAGGCGAAGAGGCCCATGACAGCGCTGCAGATCACGGGCTTGCCGAAGGCATGGAAGAGATTCGGGTTCTGGTGCAGCGAGCGGCGGATGAAGACATAGTCAATCAACGCCATGCAGAGATAGCCCAGGAGCGTCCCGATGGGCGCGCCGTAGATGTTGACGCGGGGAATCGCGATGATGACCCAGTTGACGGCGATCTTCAGAAGCGAGCCCGTGATCAGCGCGATCATGGGAAGCTTTTCCTTCCCCGAGGCCTGCAGGATCGCGTTCTCCATCAGCACGATGCAGACGAAGAAGGAGGCAAGGCCCATGATGCTGAGCAGGCCGGGGCCGGCCTCATGCGAGCGCGGATAGAGAATGTTCACAATCGGGAAGGACAGCACCGCAAGGCCCACGCCCATCGGCATGGAGATGACGGAGGCGATGCGCATCGCGTCCTCGGAGGTTTTGGCCGCCTCATCGCGGCTGCCGCGGGCAATCGCCCCGGCGACGGCCGGCACGATGGCGATGGTCAGCGGCGTCATGAAGGCCGCCGGGAGGTTGAAGAGCGTCTGTACCTTGCCGTACACGCCGAAGAGCACGCCGGCATGGTGCTCGGAAAAGCCGGCAGCCGCCAGACGGCTGTGGCAGATGCCCGGGTCCAGGGACGAGAGAATCGCCATGATGCTGGCCCCCAGGGAAATCGGAATGCCGATGCGCAGGATGTTGTAAACGATGCGGCCGATGCTCTCGGTCTCTTCGCCGGTGCCGGGAGCGGGGCGCTTGTAGTTCCGCTCCTTATAAACCACCATATAGGCGAGGGAAACGACCGAGCCGATGGACACGCCGAGAATCGCGCCGGCAGATGCCTCAGGCAGGCCGTGGCCGGTCCGGACGAGCCAGCCCGCGATCAGCAGGCCGGAGATGACCTTGAAGAGGACCTCGAGCACCTCGTCCACGGTGGTCGGGATCATGTTGCCGTTGCCCTGGCAGTAGCCCCGGTAGGCAGAGACCAGGCACACCAGCAGAATGGCCGGGGCCATGGCACGCACGCTGAGCGCCGCGTCGGGCTTTCGCAGGTAGAAATGCGCGAGCCACTCGTTGCCGAAGAACATGATCATCCCGAAGAGCAGGCCGATGACGGCAAAGGTCAGGAGGGCGGCACGGAAGGTCTTTTCCTTGGTGGCCGCTTTGCCCTGGGCGTCCGCCACAGCGATCATGCGCGAGAGCGCCACGGGAAGACCGGCCGTCGACAGGGTGAAGAAAATGTTGTAGACGTTGTAGGTCGAAAGAAAAATCCCGTAGCCGTAGTCGCCGAGGATGTTCCCCAGCGGGACCTTGTAGATGGCCCCGAGAATCTTCATGATGATCACGCCGACCGTCAGGATGGCGGCCCCGTGCATGAAATTCTGCTTTTTCTCTGCGGAACGGCTCATGACTTCATGATACGGCGCGCCACATAGATGCCGCTGGCCGACGCGTGGGACAGCGAATGGGTCACGCCCGAGCCGTCGCCGATGACGTAGAGGCCGCTGTGGCGGGTTTCGAGATTCTCGTCGATCTCGACCTCCATGTTGTAGAACTTGACCTCGACGCCGTAGAGGAGGGTGTCGTCGTTGGCCGTGCCCGGCGCGATCTTGTCGAGGGCATAGATCATCTCGATGATGCCGTCGAGGATGCGCTTGGGCATCACCAGGCTCAGATCGCCGGGCGTTGCCGCCAGCGTCGGCGTGGTGAAGGACTTGCTCATGCGCTTTTCCGTGCTGCGCTGGCCGCGGATCAGATCGCCGAAGCGCTGCACGATCACGCCGCCGCCCAGCATATTGGAAAGACGCGCAATGCTCTCACCATAGCCGTTGCTGTCCTTGAACGGCTCGGTGAAGTGCTTCGACACCAGCAGCGCAAAGTTGGTGTTCTCGGTCTGGCGCGCGGGATCTTCATAGCTGTGGCCGTTGACGGTGACGATGCCGTTTGTGTTCTCCGTGACGACTGCTCCCTTTGGGTTCATGCAGAACGTACGCACCAGGTCCTGATATT
>CAMHER010000199.1 GCA_946184215.1 uncultured Clostridia bacterium
AGAGCATGATCTTGTCGCCGTCGATGTTGAAGCGGATCTTCTCGCCGATCTTGAAGAGCGTGCTGCCGAAGACCACGCCGGTCAACAGGAAATCGCCCACGCGCACCTTGATCGTGGATTCCATGCCGGTGGGCATGGCGCCGTAGATCTCGCCCTCGATGGCGCCGTTGGGCGCGATCTCGATGAACTCGGGCCGGACGCCCAGCACGAAGTCCTCGTTGGTCAGCACCGGCGCCTCCTGCAGAGCCTCGTCCTCCTCGTCCACCTTGGCGATGTGGTACTTGAAGGTCTCGTCCTTGTTGCCCTTTTCCACATAGCCCTTCTGTTTGGCCGCCTCACGCAGCGCGGCGGCGTCAGCCTCGACGGCGGCGTCGCGGTCGGCAAACCATTTGCCCAGCTCCAGTGGCTCGGCGCTGCGGAACTTCGCCTGCAGGCCGCCCAGCGCGGTCAGCGAGATGGCGCCGTCGGCGCCCTGGCTGCCCTTGGCCTCGATGAAATTGATGGAGGGATTGCCCACAAAGTCTGCCACGAACAGGTTGTTCGGCCGGCCGTAGACCTTCAGCGGGGCATCATACTGCTGCAGCACGCCGTTGTTGATCAGGCAGATCTGGGTGGCCAGGGTCATGGCCTCCATCTGGTCGTGGGTGACGTAGACGAAGGTGGAACCGGTCTCCACGTGCAGACGCTGCAGCTCGTAGCGCATCTCCAGGCGCAGCTTGGCGTCCAGGTTGGAAAGCGGCTCATCCATGAAGAGGACGGTCGGTTCCGGCGCGAGCGTGCGGGCGATCGCGACACGCTGCTGCTGGCCGCCGGAGAGCTCGGCCGGGTAGCGGTCCATGAACATGCTGATCTTGACGATGCGGCTGACGCGGCGCACGGAGAGGTCGATCTCCTCCTTGGTCAGCTTGCGCACCTCTTCGACGACCTTGCCGTCCTTGACGTACTCGTAGTTTTCATTCAGACCGTTGGCCGCGACGGCGTCCGCCGCCTTTTTGCCCAGCGCCGCGGCCTCGGCCGAAACGTCCCTGCCCTCCTCAATGTGGTAGGCAAAGAGCTTTTTGGCCGTGAACTGGGAGATCGTGTACTCGTCGATCAGCTTGATGATGGCCTTTTTCTCGTCCAGCTTGCCCTTCTTGTCGCGGCACTCTTCGACGACGCGCTTGACGTCGGCGGGGTTCTGCAGGATCTCCGCCAGGCGGGCGTTGTTTTTGGCCTCGAAGTTGACCTTGGGCATGGATTCCTTGATGTTGGACAGACCAAAAGCGATGTTTTCATACACGGTCATGTTCGGCCACAGGGCGTAGTTCTGGAACAGGAAGCCCACCTTGCGCTTATTGGCGGGGATATTGATGCCCAGCGCGCTGTCGTAAACGACGCGGTCGCCGATGGTGATGCGGCCGCTGGTCGGCGTCTCTAATCCGGCGATCATACGCAGCGTCGTGGTCTTGCCGCAGCCGGAGGGGCCGAGCAGCGTGACAAAGGCATTGTCGTCGATGAGCAGGTTCAGATCATCGACCGCGTAAAAGTTTTTCCACCGTTTGGTGATATGCTCCAATTTGATTTCCGGCATTTTCGTTATCCTCCTATTCCCTTATCGAGGCTCGCACCCGTAACTTTGTTGACAATCGTGTTGAAGACGAGGATCGTGATGATCAGCAGCAGGTTGATGCCGCTGGAGAAGGCGTACAGACCCATTTCGTCAAAGTAGTCCAGCATCGTCGAGAGGATGCGGCTCTGTCCGCACAGCAGCATGAACAGGCTCAACTCACGCAGACAGGTCATGAAGGGCAGCAGATAGCCGCTGATGATCGACGATTTCTGGATCGGGATGATGATGCGGGTCATGCGCTTGATCCAGGGGATGTCCTGGATGATCGCCGCCTCCTCGATCTCGCCGGAAAGCTGCAGCATGGAGTTCAGCGACGAGCGGCTGGCAAAGGGGATGTACTTGATCGTACCGGCGACGATCAGACCCGTGTAGGTGTTGTACAGTCTGACCGACTCGCTGGAGAAGAGCACGAACAGCGCCGCGCCCACGGCGATGGACGGCATCAGATAGGGCAGGAAGGCCACGGAGTTGACATAGTTGGCCCATTTGCTGCGGCGCTGCTTGGCCACGGCGTAGCCGACCAGGGTGCCGATGGTGCCGGCGACGAGGGCGCAGCAGACGCTGACCCACAGCGTGCCGCCGAAGGCCTTCCAGATCTCGGCGTTGTAGAGGATGCCCTTCTGGCCGTACATGCCCTGCTCGGTGACGTTTTCGCTCGTCAGCCACCACTTGGTCGTCAGATTGTTGACGTTGCCGGTGTAGAGGAAGGAATAGTCGCCCGGGTTGGGCAGGAAGGTCTCAAAGGCAAAGGAGATGATCGGGAAAATGCTGGTGAAGAAGGTCAGGATGACCAGGATGATCGCCAGGACATACTTGGCCGCGCCAAGGTTGATCTTGGAGATCTGGCCGGATTTGCCCGTGACCGTGGTGTAGCTCTTGCGGCTGGTCAGCGACAGCTGGTTGAGCAGCATGATCGCGATGCCGAAGACCATCATGATGATGGCCAGGATGCTCGCCTCACCGGTGTACTTGGAGTTCATGGACACGTATTTGGTGGAGAGCGTGGTCAGCTGCATGTAGTGCGGCACGGGGTAGGAGCCCATGGCGCTGCCGAAGACCAGCAGGATCGTCGAGAGGATGGCGGGCTTGACCATCGGCAGGGTGATGCGGAACATGATGCGCCTCTTGGGCGTATCCAGGATCGTCGCCGCCTCCTCCAGGTTCGCGTCCATATTGCGGAAGATGCCGCCGATCAGGATATAGGCAAACGGCGCGTAGTGCAGGCCCAGGACCATCAGGCTGGGGAAAAGCCCCTGGCAGAACCACTTTGGCATATAAATATGAAACAGTGACGCCAATAGTCCGTCGGACGTGCCGGTAATTTTCGTGGAGTAAAACAGGTTTTGCCACACGACGGCCAGCGTCCACTGCGGCATGATGTAGGGGAAGATGAAAATGGAGCTTAAGTACTGTCTCCAGGCCAGGTTGGTGCGGGTGATGAGAAAGGCAAAGATGCCGCCGTAGAGGATGGACACCACGCAGGTGCCCACCGAGAGCAGCACGGTGTTACACAGCGGTTTCCACAGGTTGGCCTTGGCCAGCTTGCTGGTGAAGAGGTCGGTATAGTTGACAACCGTCCAGCCGGTGGCCTGCTTGGTCAGATGGGCGTCGATCGTGCCGGCGTGGATCTTGAAGGTATCCTCCACGATGGCGACGATGGGCGCGACGGTGGTGACCGTCAGCACGATGCCGAGCAGCAGCAGGATCACGTTATAGGGCTTGGAAAAGAAGGTCTTGACCTTATTCCATGCGATCGTGGCCGGACTTGCCACAAGGGTCGCGGAACTGTTCATAGGATGTCTCCTTCCTGTAAAACAAAGCGCCTCCGAATGCGCGGAACGCACCCGGAGGCGCTTGCCTGCTTTATGCAGGTACAGCAGTCAGCTTATAAGGGATCAGCCGGCACTGTACTTGTCGAGCATCTCGATCCAGCTGCCGACAGTGAACGCGGCGTCAGCGCAGTAGGCGGGATCCTCGAGGACCAGCTTGCCGGTGGTGGTCCACCAGTCATAGCCGCGGTCGTTCTTGTTCGGGAACTTCAGTT
>CAMHER010000200.1 GCA_946184215.1 uncultured Clostridia bacterium
AGAATCACCTTGCCTCTGAATTCAGACAGCTTCAGTTCCTCACCTTTACCCGTGGTCAGTGTATAGTCGTAAATCATTTTCATTTTCTCCTCATCTCAAGTTTTTTCAGTGCATGACTGCAGGTTCCACAAACTATGCTCTCAGGAGGAAGCCTTCTCCAAATCACGCTTTATTGAATTTTTCTTTCGGCTGTTTGCAGCGCGGGCACTTCCAATCATCAGGCAAATCTTCAAAGGCCGCGCCATCGTGCTCCGCGGGGTCATATACATAGCCGCAAACGGAACAGATGTATTTTCCGGTTCCCTCGTCAAGCACGAAATAGTCTTCCGTGGGCCAGATGGTCGGAGGGGGATTGTTCAGATCCATGACGCGCTTCGCTTCAAGATTCTCATAGCCCAGCGGCGTATGGGTGCTGCAGTAAACAGTCGGGTGATTTCCGATGAATTCCCGGATGGTATTCTGTGTGCTCCTTGTCATATGGATGTCATCGTATACGACTGACAGCTTATCGGCATACATGGCTTCATCCGTGTAGGAGATATCGCCGTGGATCATATAGAACAGACCGTCATCCTCCGCGATGACAATGCTGTTTCCATAGGTGTGACCAGGCGCGGGAAGCATACGTACGCCGGGAGCGATGAGCTGGCTTCTGGTGAAGTTGTAATACGGGCCGTCTGTAAAGTCCACCGGCGTAATGCCCGGATGATCCTTCAGGGCTTTGACCTCATCCGTATCAAGCTCCACCCTGTTCACATAGAACTTCGCATTGGGAAAGCTCCTGATTTCACCGGAGTGATCACTGTGCTTATGCGTCAGCACGATTTTCGTGACCTGCGAGGGCTCATAGCCAGCCGTCTTCAGAGCGGAGACATAGTCCTCTATCCACCTGCCCATGTAGGAGCTCGCTTTTCCATCCCATACAGCGCCTGGTGTTTCCTTCGGAAGCCCGGTATCTACCAGGATCACGTCGGTGCCCGTGTCGATTACATAATTTTGAAGGGAAGCGCGGTATTTGACGTTGTTGTCAAAGTGCTCCGCACCGTCTTCTCCACCGAACGCAAAGCCCTGCGCGTGGAAGCCCTTTTCAAAGTATTTCACAGCTTTAATGATCATTGTACATTATTCTCCTTGTAGATTTTTAGTCTCATATCGGGACATGAAGTCATTATATATCAAACTTTCTGCGGCTGTCCGGCCTGCAGCAGGCGCTCCACCTCTGCCTGCTTTTCATGCAGCACACAGCCGCCGGGGTGATCCTCCAGCAGCACGCCTTCCTCCTGCAGCGCCAGGAACAGCGGAGACTTCAGCGCCGCCCGCAGGGAGGTGTCCCGCACGTTGATATCGGAATAGGGGGAGAATGGACATGGTTCGGCTCCGCCGTGGCTGTTGATGTGGAAGAAGCCCCGGCCCGCGGCCACGCATCCGCCGGAGGATTTCTCATCGCCGGGGAATGCGATGTACACCATTTCTGGATGTTCCTCCCGAAGGCGCAGGATCTCCTGGTGCAGGTATTCCCGGTCCGCGTCGTCCGGAGCCAGCTCCCGGCTTTCCTCGGTGACAGGCACAAATTCCACGAAGATCACCGCTTTGCAGCCGCGGTCCGACAGGCTTTGCAGGAAGCCGCGGGAGGAGACCTCTTTCAGGTTTTCGGTTGTAACGGTAACCGAAGCGCCGAAGATCAGCCCGCGCCGGTTCAGTTCATCCATGTTGGCAATCAGCCTGTCATAGATGCCTTTGCCGCGCCGGGCGTCGGTGATCTCACGTTCGCCCTCGATGCTCATAATGGGCAAAAGGTTGCGGCACCGGTCAAACAGCCCGAAATACTTTTCATCCATGAAGGTGCCGTTGGTGAAGATCGGGAACAGAATCCCCGGCTTTTTGCCCGCCGCTTCAATGATATCCCGCCGCAGCAGAGGTTCGCCGCCGGCCAGCAGAATGAAGCTGACGCCCATATCATCGGCTTCGTCAAAGAGGCGCAGCCATTCTTCGCTGGTCAGCTGCCTGACCGGCGCCGCGTCCACCGTGGCATGGTTGCACCTGGAATAGCAGCCCGCGCAATGCAGATTGCACTGGCTGGTGATACTGGCGATGAGGAACGGGGGAATGTGCTCCCCGGCGTCCTCCGCCCTGCGGCGCTTTTTGCCCGCCGCTTTGCTGGCGGCGGCAAACCTCGCCATATAGACGCTTTCGCGGGGATTTTTCAGCGTCGCCCGGATGGCGTCCCGGACCACCCGTTCCACGCCGCGGGTCATGTATTCCTGAATATCAAAAGTGCTCTCACTCATGTATATACCTTTATCCGAACAGAACCCCGCTCAGGATAAATCCTTCCTTTCATTTTCCGGCTTCGCCGTGCATACGGGCCACAGCCTTACACAGTATATCCTTGAGTGTCAGTAATTCTTCTTTTTCCAGCGGAATACAGCCGCGCATGGCCGCGGGGACGTCTTCCGCCTGCCGCTTCATCGCCCGACCCTTTTCGGTCAGGTCGATAAACAGCTTCCTTTCCTTGCTCTCTGGCGCGATCCTGTCGATCAGCCCCTGTTTCTCCAGCCGCTTGAGCAGCGGGGCCAGCGTGCTGGATTCCAGGTACAGTAGCCGGCCCAACTGGCGTTCGGTCATCCTGCCGTATTCCCACAGCACCATCATCACCAGGTACTGCGTGTAGGTGATCCCCAGCGGCTCCAGCGGTTTTCTGTACTGGCGTACCACTTCCTTGGCGCAGGCGTACAGTGGAAAACACAGCTGATTTTCCAGCAGGAGCGCATCACTTTTCGTTTCCACGTCCTCCAAATCAGCTTCTCCTGTTCTCGGGCTTGACCCAGACATGCCACTTGGGGGCCTTGGGCATGGGCTCATGCTTGATCAGGGCCTTGATGACACGCCGATGCGTGAAGCAGCAGCAAAGCACCAGCACCGCAACGATGATTCCGATAATTGCTCCGGTTGACATATGTTTTGATCCTCCTATCATACAGACATAGCATTTGCAGAAAGCCGGCATCTCTCCAGATCGAGGAGTGCCGGCTTGATGAATTCATTTCCCTTTATTATACGCCCAGAAGCCTGGTCCAGAGCTTGACTTCTTCTTCAGTGCCTTCCGCGCCAAGGCGCTTCCCGTCCAGGACACATACGTTTTCCCCAACGATGCCCTTGATGTGCGCGACAGCCTTCTCTACGCCGCTCATCCCAGAAGTGCAGAACGGGATGATCTTCTTGCCGGTAAAGTCATAAGCATCGAGGAAGGTATCAATAATGCTCGGCTCGCGGCCCCACCAGATGGGGAAGCCTACGAAAACGGTGTCATAGTCTGCCATGTTCCCGACACATCCGGTGATAGCTGGGCGGCAGGACTCATCCGCCATTTCGAGATTGCTGCGGGATTCCTTGACGGTATAATCGAGGTCTTCCTTCGTGTAGGGCTTCTCCGGCCTGATCTCAAAGCAGTCGGCGTTTTCAGCCTTCGCAAGCTCGGCGGCCACCTTGGCGGTGACGCCGCTGGCGGAAAAATAGGCGACTAAAATCTTGCTCATCGTTGTATCCTCCTTCGTTCCCGATAAAGGTCCTTCTCCGGCGGTCCCAAAATCCCCCGGAACTCGTTCATCGTAGTCGCGCACGACTACAGTGGAGATCATAGACC
>CAMHER010000201.1 GCA_946184215.1 uncultured Clostridia bacterium
GCCTGTTGTACCAGGCTTTTTCGGACGACGGGTTATTGTACTCGAGGCGGGTCTTGACCCCCTCGAGCTCCCCCGCTGCCCTGTTATCTGAGCTTTTTCGGAGGTTCTTTGACAGTCTCAAAAAACGGAGGAGAGAGCAGGGCCCTCTCCTCCGTTTTTGCTTTTCTCTGTTCTCTTCTGTTCTCTGTTATGCGCCGAGAAGCGCGGCCTTATAGGTGTTGAACACCTGTACGAACCACTCGCTGTAACGCATGATGAGATTGACCATGTTGTTGTTCTCCGCCGTCTGGTAGATGCGGGCCGTGTCCGCGCCGGTCAGGAAGCCGACCGCTACACCAACAATGCCGATCAGGATCATGATGAGGACGATCGAGATAACGACTCTCCACATTTTCTGCATCAGACCTGCACCTCCTTATAGCACCACTTGTCGCACAGCGCCGCGACGCCGTGCACCAGTCCCACAATGGCGCCGCCCACGAACCAGATGGACGTCCACAGGAACAGCAGGCCCAGCGCGAAGAGAACAAGCGACACCCCGAGCACCACCATGATGTCGGCAAACACGGCAAAGCCGTTGAAGGCCGCGCTGACGGTCACAACGCCGAAGATGATGGCAGCGACGGAAAGGGCAAGGCACAGCAGCGCCGGGATGAGCAGCACCGCGATCGCACCGAGCGTGATCGGGATGGCAAAGAGGATGTAGACGATCAGCGCAAAGATCTTGGGCTTGCGGCGCGTCTGTCGCATCAGATCCGTGTCGATGTTGAACACGCTCTCTTCGAGAGGCGCGTCCTCTTCCTCCGGCTTGCCCTCGTCCGGCATAGAGAAGAATTCGATTCCTTCCGGCGCGGCCTTTTCCTCAGCCGGACTCTCTTCGGCGGGGACGGTATTTTTCGCTTCCCTCAGCTCGGCTGCGGTCTGTTCGCTCTCCTGCGTCTGCGCGGCGGGCTCGTCCTGCGGCGGAGTCTCCTCCGCTTCGGTGCCCGTCTCCGCTTCCGCCTCGGTTTGCTCCTCCGCTGCGCTCTCTTCCGCGTTCCCGGGCGCTTCTCCGTTCGATTCGGCCTCGATCTGCTCGAAGAGATCCATCTGATCTTCGTCTCTCGCTTCCTCCGGCTCTTCCTTCCGGGGCTGGAGGGCATAGGCGCTCTCGCGCACCGTCTCGATGGCCTGGACATAGTCCGGAACGCCGTTCCGGTCCCGGTCCTCCGGGGAGGCCTTGTCGGACGCGACGGAGAGCTTGCCGAGATTGGAATTGTACGCGCGTGCCACGACGACAGCCTGCTTGGTGGGCGAGACAAGGGCCTGGATCAGCGCGCTCTCGTCGCCGGCCTCTTCAAACATGCGGCTGTACATTTCCAGCGCACGCAGGCGGTCTTCCTCATACATAAAGGTCAGCAGCTTGCCAAGCTCGGCCAGAAATCTCTGTTTGTTAATAGAAGTCACCTCCGCTTTGGCGATTGCTTTTTTCGTGCAATCGCCGACATTATATCCGCAATCGCGCAAAAGGTCAAGAAAAATGCGTCGAGAGGGGACAAAAGACGTCTTACCGCCGTCTTTTTTCCTCCGCGCGTTTCTTCGACCGTTTCAAGATGTTGTGCCGCGTCAATTCCCTCTTGCCGCCGCGGGGGGCTATGTGGTATGCTTGTCTCGGCAGGTTTTCTGTATTTGATTTTTGAAACGGAGGGAATCCCATGTTCGAATTATCCAGGCTTTCCGAGATCAATATTGCCGGTTTCCCGCTCAGCGCGCTGCTCGGCGCCGTCGTAACCTTCCTGATCTGCGTCATTGTCATCAACATCCTGATGAAGCTCGTCGCCAAAGCGCTCGACGGCGCCAAGCGGCTCAATCAGACCATGAAGCGCTTCCTGCTCTCGCTGGTACGGGCGCTGCTCTGGGTCATCGCCATCGTCATCATCGCCGGTGAGCTCGGGATCCCCACAGCCTCGCTCGTGGCGCTGCTGAGCGTGGCCGGTCTGGCGCTGTCCCTGTCCGTGCAGGGTGTGCTGGGCAATATCTTCGCGGGCCTGACGCTGCTGATGACCCACCCCTTCGCCGAGGGCAACTTTGTGGAGATCGCCGGCAAGACCGGCACGGTCAAGAGCATCAGCCTTCTCTACACCACCATCGACACGCTGGACAACGTGGAGATCTCCATCCCCAACAGCGACGTGATCGGCTCGTCCGTCACCAACTACAGCGCCGAGCCCATGCGCCGCGTGGACATGAC
This sequence comes from uncultured Clostridia bacterium, assembly GCA_946184215.1. Taxonomy (GTDB): domain Bacteria; phylum Bacillota; class Clostridia; order Oscillospirales; family Oscillospiraceae; genus Limivicinus. The sequence goes on from CAMHER010000201.1 coordinate 2,231, forward strand.
CTTCTCCGCCTCTTATGACGAGCCCACCGAAAAGGTCAAGGCCGCGATCATGGAGGTCATCGCCGCAGACGGCCGCATCGTCGACTCCCCTGCGCCCTTCGTCGCGCTCAGCGCCTATCACGAGAGCAGCGTGGAATATGTGGTGCGCGTCTGGGTCAAGAACGCCGATTACTGGGACGTCCACTTCTCTCTCAACGAGCAGGTGCGCGAGAGCTTTGCGCGCAACGATGTCAAGATGAGCTATCCGCACGTGAATGTGCATGTTGTGGAGAAATAATCTGTGCGCGTCTCTTGACAAGGTGAATTTTGGATTATAGAATAGCGGAAGCGAGCGCCGTGCGCGGCGCTCGCTTCCGTTTTGATCAAAACCTGTGGCCGAAGGAGTTCCCTGCGGCGGAAATGAGAGGGATTGGATATGGCAAAAGAGAAAAAGGTCGAGCAGATCACCGATATGGAGGTGGACTTTGCCCAGTGGTACACCGACATCTGCCGCAAGGCCGAGCTGGTGGAGTACGCGTCCGTCAAGGGCTTTACGATCCTGCGGCCGTACGGCTACGCCATCTGGGAGAATATGCAGCGCATCATGGACGGCGAGTTCAAGAAGACCGGCCATGTCAACGTGGCCATGCCGGTCCTGATTCCGGAGAGCCTGCTGAAAAAGGAAGGCGAACTGGTACAGGGCTTCGCCCCCGAGGTGGCCTGGGTCACCCACGGCGGCAGCGAGGAGCTGGAGGAGCGTCTGGCTTTCCGCCCCACGTCCGAGACGATGTTCTGCGACCACTGGTCGCGCGTGCTGCACTCCTACCGCGAGCTGCCGATGCTCTATAACCAGTGGTGCTCCGTCATCCGCTGGGAGAAGACGACGCGTCCCTTCCTGCGCTCGCGCGAGTTCTGGTGGCAGGAGGGCCATACCCTGCACGAGACCGCCGAGGAGGCAAAGCATGAAACCGAGCAGCAGCTCAACTGCTACGCCGATTTCTTTGAAAAGGTGCTGGCCATCCCGGTCGTGCGCGGCCGCAAGACCGATAAGGAGAAGTTCGCCGGGGCCGAGGCCACCTATACCGTCGAGTGCCTGATGAAAGACCACAAGGCCCTGCAGGGCGCGACCTCGCATTACTTCGGCGACAAGTTCTCCCGCGCCTACGACGTGACCTTTACGGGCCGCGACAACACGCTGCAGTACCCCTTCCAGACCTCCTGGGGCTCGACGACCCGTATGATCGGCGCCGTCATCATGGCCCACGGCGACAACAACGGTCTGGTGCTGCCGCCCGCCATCGCGCCGATCCAGGTCATCGTGCTGCCTGTGGCGCAGCACAAGCCGGGCGTGCTCGAGGCCGCGAACCGTCTCAAGGAGCGTCTCCTTGCCGCCGGACTGCGCGTCAGTCTGGACGATTCGGA
>CAMHER010000202.1 GCA_946184215.1 uncultured Clostridia bacterium
GACGTGTACCCCGCCTCGATGGCGGAGGTCGTCGTCAACGCGCGTGATGAAAAACGCGAGATCGAACTCTACCGTATGTACCGCTCCGGCAGCTGCGATGCCGCGGGATTGAAGGCAAACGTCGCCGAGACGCTGCGCTTCGGCCGCGACAAGCTGCGCGCGGAAAAAACCCCGGCGCTGGGCAGGTGCGACGTGGTGTTTTCCACGGACGACGCGCTGCAGCTCTATGGCTATTATATCGACCGCATGAGCGCCGGCATGATCTACCAGGGCATTTCCGACTGTGAGATCGGCAAGCGCGTGGCGGAGGATCAGGGCGGCGACGCCCTGAGCGTCCGCGCGGTAAGGACGCTTGAAAATTCCTCGCATAACGGCGCCTTTGACGCCGAGGGCGCGCCGGTGCGCGACATGACGCTCATCTCCGGCGGCGTGGCCGAGCACTTCTACGGCAGCCAGATGTTTTCGCAGTATATCGGCCTCAAGGACAGCTTCATCCCCGGCAACTTCGTCGTGGAGGGCGGCGGGAGCTCGGCCGCGGAGCTGCGCACGGGGCGCTATCTTGAGATCGTCGAGTTCTCGGATTTCCAGGTCAGCCCCATGAACGGCGACATCGCCGGCGAGATCCGCCTCGGCTATCTCCATGACGGCGAGAGCGTCACGGTCGTCGAGGGCGGCTCGGTCTCCGGCACGATGCGCGAGCTGGGCGGCGCGATGCGCTTTTCAAAGGAGCAGAAGCAGTACAACAACTATCTCATCCCCGCCGTCACACGCCTTTACGGCGTCAGCATCACCGGCGCGGAGGACTGATAAAACAAAAAAGCGCAGGCGACACTTCTTCGGGAGGCGTTCCTGCGCTTTTTGTCAACTCCCCCAACAGGCGAGACGACTTGAAAGCTGTGTTATGGAATTGATGCGAGCAGTTCCGTATAATGAGCTTGCAATCGAAAAACACATCGAGGAGGTCATGATGATGGAACTGGGAAAGAAGATCAAGCAGCTCCGCTTCAAAGCGGGTCTGACCCAGGAGCAGCTGGCGGAAAAGCTGGGGATCGGCCCCCAGTCGGTGTCCAAGTGGGAAAACGCGGTGTCCATGCCCGACATAACAGCGCTTCCGCTTCTGGCGGAGATTTTCGGGATCAGCATTGACGAGCTGTTCGACCTGACGAGCGAGCAGCGCCTGAATCGCATCGAAAACAGCCTGGATATTACAGATGAACTCCCGCAGGATCTCTTCCGGGAATACGAGGATTTTCTGAAGGCGCAGCTTGACGACGAACAGAACAGGCAGCGCGCAACAAGCCTCATCGCCTACCTGTACTGGCACCGCATGAATTCCTGCGCCGGGAAAGCGGCCAGATACGCCAAAGACGCGATCCGGAGCGCCCCCGGGGAAAAGGACTGCCAGTGGATCCTGAATCGGGCGGAAGGCCATGCGGTCTGGGATTGGAACATCGCCAATCACACGAAGGCCATTGAATTCTGGCGCGGTATCGTCGAAGAAAACCCTGAGGTCCGCCTGCCGTACCTGTATCTGCTGGACAACCTGCTCGCAGATCACCGCGCGGACGAAGCGGAAAAGTATCTGGAGCGGGCAAGCCGGCTTCCGGACGCCAGGCCCGTTATGGTCCAGGTCTACCGGGCCCATATCGCCCTGGCCCGTTTCGACGAAGCTTCGGCCGACCGGATCATGGAGGAACTGGGCGAGAAATACCCGGACGACTTCGTCTTCCTCTTTGAGGCCGCTCAGTATTATGCAGGGAAATGCGACTACGACAAGGCGATTGCCCTCTATGAGCACTCCTTCGCGATAGAGCCCCGGAGGCCCAGATTTCAGGATGAGCTGATGGCAATCGCGGATATTTACGAGATCCGGGGCGATTACCGGAGGGCTGCCGAGACCTATGACAGGATCATCGACCTGCTGGAAAATGAGTGGGGCTTCACGGAGGACACAGGTCTGCAGGAAGCCCAAAAAGAAAAGGCGCGTTTGCTTGCCAAAGCGTGATCCCGCTTTCCCCGACGATCTCATTCTGATTGATACAAAAACAGCCGTGTGCTGAGCACACGGCTGTTTTTTGAAACACAGGGGACGGATCCTTGTGTTCCCTGGGTTCCCACGTGCCGCGCGGATTCTTTGCGCCGCAGCCCGGTGAAGATTTGACAACCTCGCTCACTTGGGATATTCTGTATGGGGACGGCGTGGTCATTGCCGAGAACCAAAACGGCCAAACGACCAGCTACACCTACGGTCTGGAGCGCATCTCCGAGACGATCTGGGACAGGGGACGGTTCCTTGTCCCACAAAGAAAACAGCAATTGAATCACACCGCACACGGCGCGAGGAGCCAATCCACTCCCCGCGCCTTTTTTTTTGCTTTTTCCTCTTTTTTTGCTCTTTTTCGCCCCAGCCCTGTCCGCATTTCCTGCGGGAGGAGCATTTGCGGATGCTCAGGACAGAGAAAAAGTGCCGCATGTGTTTGCACGCGGCACTTTTTGTATATCACGTTTCCTTATTCGAGATTCAGCTTGTTCTTGAGGATCCAGCGCGTGAGGAAGAACAGCGCCGCGCAGAGCAGCACTTCCGCCAGAATCGCGCTGCCCGTCACGCCCGCGGCGAGACCGGCGCCCTCGATGACCCACTGGCCGTTGGCAAACTCGATGCCGAAGTTCGCGTTGATGAGCCCGCTGAAGAGATCCCACTTGACAGCGCGCTCCACGGAGAGACCGAGCAGGAAGTTCAGCACGATGTTGATGCCGATGTAGGACAGGATCGCCCACAGCACGCGGTGCTTCTTCGCCAGATGGCCCAGCGCGATCGCGGCATAGATCTTCAGCGTCTCGGCCGCAATGCCGACGAGGGAGAGCACGACACACTCCACGATCAGCCAGGGCAGGGAGGCGGGAAGCGCGACCTGGGCAAGCCCCTCGCGGAGCGTCTGCCAGCTGTTTGCCAGCTCTTCCGGCGCCGAGATCGCGAGCAGCAGCATGCCGCTGACCACGGCGACGAGGAAGGAGAGCAGCTCAAGGATCAGTGCGGAGAGCGTCTTTGCGCCGATATGCGCCGAGACCGAGGCCGGCAGCGTGAACATCAGATAGCCCTCGTCGCCGAGCAGACCCTTGTAAAAGCGCTCGCAGATAAAGATCAGCGTCAGCACGCCCGTCGCCACATACAGCCCGAAGAGCAGCATCGGCGGCAGCACCGAAAGGAAAAAGGTTGCCCAGCCGCCGCGCATCGTGGCCTGTGCAAACGCGCCGCGCAGAGACAAGCCGTTGATCACGGACAGCGCCGCGATCGCGATCCACAGCCCGCCGAAGCGCCGCAGCATCGAGCGCAGATCGTATTTCATCAGTTTACCGAGCATTGTCGTCCCCTCCATTCCAAGCCTGCGTGCGGAACATCTCGCGGAAGAGCTGATCCACACTGCCGTTTGTGCGTTCGCGGATGCTGTCCACGCTCTCGTGCAGCACCACGCTGCCCTGGCGCAGGAACACCGCCTCGTCGAGCACCTGCTCGACGTCGAGGATCAGATGCGTCG
>CAMHER010000203.1 GCA_946184215.1 uncultured Clostridia bacterium
GACAGGGTGAGGTCTGATTATATTAGCGTCCTAGCGCCTTTATCCGCTTCCGCTGCAGCACTCTTTTCCTGTCCCTCCGTCTCATCGGGCAGCGGAGGCGCCGGGCGCATGGCCGCAAAGCCGGACATAAAACAGGTAACGAAGCTGACGCCCTGTTCGTCTGCCCGGATATAATACAGCGGGCAAAGCTTTGGCTCGCGGCCCTCTTCGTACCCGATCATCTGGATCACGCGCGCGCCCTCCGCGTCAAGCCCTTCCTGGTGAAGATACACGCTGACGGGCCGCTTCGGCTCATATTTCTTGCCGTCGAGCATGAGGGCGACTTCATATGCGCAGCACAAAACCTCCTCCTGCATCAGGGGCGCGACCTGTGCGCGCGTCAGTCTTGACGTCCGGACCATCACGCCCTCCGGCAGGATGCCGGAGACGCTGACCAGCCCCTCCTCGTCCGTGACCGTGCGGTAGTTCGGGTTGTCCGGGATCTCGGCATAGCCGAGGATCCTGTTTCCTTCCTTTGCCATGTCATGCTGGAAATACATCACGATCTGCCGGCCGCCCTCAATGGTGGTAATGACGCCGTTGCGGATCTCCACGATGATCCCCATATGCCCGGAATTCAGCTTTTCCGCGTCCCGCTCCAGACCGCTGTAAAAAAAGATCAGGTCGCCGGGTCTGGGATCATATTCTCCGGCCGGACGGTAATAGCCGACATCCACCAGCTTCCGGATCATGGCGCTGCAGCCGGAGGAAAGCGGCATGGCCACCCCGGCGTAATACAGGCAGAAGGAAACAAAGCTGGCGCACCAGGGGCCGTAGACCACGCTCTCGGTGCTGTCCATAAAGTCGCCATAGCGGGTATAGCTGCAGTTCACGCCGTTGATCTCCCGCGTGTCTGTGCTGCTTTCACAATAGCCGAGCTGTGTCTTGGCGACCTCAATGAGATCCCGTCTCCACTCGCCCGTCCGCATGCATCTGTCCACGCTGGCCTGCCAGTCGGCCGCGGTCTCCTCCTGCACCGTCAAGCCCGAAAAGCCCCTCAAAGGCCTTTCCGGCCCGTTTCCCGCGGCTGTCGCCTCTGTGCGGCAAAGTGGGCCGAGAAGCGCGAAAAGAAGCGCCAGCGCCACGATACGCCGGCTCAAGGGCCTTCTCTTCTCCACTTCTCTCACCCGCTTTCTCATTTAAGAATATCGCTCTCATAGTGTTATTTGCTTAATTTTACTTTTTTGAGATTCTTTTGTCAACTCTCGTCGAAGAAGAATTGCTTTCTTTTGGGGTACCTTTCACTTTTTCCTGCCGTACGGGCAGAAAGAAGGGCTTGTGAAGCAGAACAGCTTCGCAAGCCCTTTGGATCCGGTCTTTATTTTTTCAGCACGACCTCGCCCGCGCGGCCGCCGAGGTACTGCCCGTTTTCCAGCACCGGCGTGCCGTTGACATAGACGTGGACGATGCCGCCGGGTCTGGTGTCCGGCTTTTTCTCGTCCACCTTCAGCGCCCTGGGATCGATCACCGTCAGGTCGGCCTTGTATCCGGCCTTCAGATAGCCGCGCTCCGGGATGCCGAAGCGGTCGGCCGTGGCGCCGGTCATCTTGCGCACGATCTTCTCCACCGGGATGCCGTAGCGCTGGCCCAGCAGGAAAAACTGCGGGAAGGTCTGGAAGGCCGCGATGTTCTGCAGTCCCTTTTCCTCGACCCAGGCGTCGGTCATGAAGATCGACAGCTCGTCCTCCATCAGCCGGCGCACGATCTCATCGTTGTAATACTTGCCGAGATAGATGCTGCCCGCACGCTTTGACAGATCCACCAGCTTGAGATACATGTCAAGATTGCTCAGCCCCTCCTCGGCCGCGGCCTGGGGAATCGTCTTGCCCTCGTATTCGGGGTGCTCGTCGGAAATGTAGGCGATCACCATATCGTCCCAGTCGATGCCCAGCACCTTGCGGTACATCAGGATCGTCAGCTGCAGCTTGAAACGGTTGAGAGGCTTGGCGGCCTCTTCTTTGGAGAGCGAGGCGTACCACTCCGGAAACACGACCGTGATGACCGAGGCGCCGTAGTGGAAGGCGTAATTGTCATAGGCGATGGGATTTCCCTTTTTCTGTTCGCGATAGAAGGTCGCGAGCATTTTGTCAAGCAGCTTCCAGCTGCGCTGACCGGTGAAAATCAGATGGCTGTATTCCAGACGGCAGCCGGCCTTGTGCATGATCTCCACGGCCTCGTCCAGTCCCAGCTCCAGATGGGACTTTTTCGTCAGCAGCGGATAGTCCGCGCTGACGATCGAGCAGGCCCGCGGATGGATCGTGATGATGCCGTTGTATTTGGCGATCTCCCTGGCAAAGGCCGTGATCTCGTCTTCCCGGGCGTAGCGGCTGGGCTCGTACATAAAGCCGAACGAACCGCCGAACGCGCCGCCCTCCATCGCCTCGCGCACATGGGCGAGCTCCTGTTCGATCTGCTGCGGCGTCAGCGGCGTGGGATCATAGCCCGCGATGCCCGCGCGGACCGAGCCCTGGCCGATCAGCGGTACAAGATTGACGAAAAGCTTTCCGCCGGCACGCGCTTTAAATTCGGCAAAGCTGCAGGGCGCCTTTGCGTCGAACAGGCCCCCGCCGATCTTGTCGCGATAGGGCGTGTCCGGCTCCACACCGAAGGGAGAAAAGCTGCAGTTGCCGGTGATCTGCGTTGTAATGCCCTGCTCGATAAAGGGTTTGTAGAACTTCTCCGCGTCCTCGCGGTCATAAAAAAAGTCATTGTGGGAATGGGCGTCGATCAGTCCGGGGCAGATCTCACAGCCTGTGATGTCCACCACGCGATCCGCCGTGTCGCGGATTGTGCCGCCGACGGCAAGGATGCGGTCATCCTCGATCAGTACGTCGCCCACAGCGGGCTTTGCACCGCTGCCGTCCACGATCATGCCGTTTTTGAACAGGGTCTTCATAACCAACACTCCTCTTTTTTCCTTCCAAAAGGGTATTTCTGCGTTTTATTGTATGTTTTTTTAGTCCGGCCGTCAATCCCCCGCTTTTTTCTTTTCCGCCCGGCGGGACTTGCAAAAAAGCCGTCCGTTGACTAAAATAGCAGTAGCATTTGTTTGGGGTATCATATGAAATTTGATTTTTACGTCCGCAGCATGCAGGACCTGGTCGAGGCTGTCGAGACCTTCGGCATCGTGCCCTATTTTGCCAATTCCCTGCCCGGCTTCTCGCTGGAGGAGCACTGTGCTCCCGCCGCTCTCTGGAACGACACGGAGGACTGCAGCTGGGACTGGAAGGGCCCCGTGATCCGGCAGATGAACTGCGCCTATGGCAAGTTTTTTGAAAAGAAGGCCGCCTACGTCAGCCGCGCGTGGTTCTGTGACCTGGCCAATTACCGGCGCGACGGCTACGATTTTGACGCGCGCTATGACGACGGTCTGGCCCGCTTTGAAGATAAGGAGCTCTTTGAGCTGATCGACGCCAACGCTCCCGTTCTCTCCAAGGAACTGCGGACGCTGGGCGGCTATGCCTACACCGGCCG
>CAMHER010000204.1 GCA_946184215.1 uncultured Clostridia bacterium
CGCGACTTTCGTGCAGGGAAGTGCGGACGATCTGAGCCGGTTTGCAGACAGGAGCTTCGCCGCGATCCTGGACTTCTGCATCCTCCACCATGTGGAGGGCTGGCGGACCTTCTTTGACGAGAGCCGGCGGGTGCTTCGCGGCGGAGGGAGCATCTATGTGGCCGATCTTTCGAAAACCTGCATTCATATCGTCGATGCGCTGCTGCACTGGGATCACGCGGAGGAGGCGCTCTTTACCCTGAAAGAATTTGAAGAAGAAGCAAAGCGGCGCGGCTTTGAAACCGTGCACAAGGCAAACGACTTGGGACTGGAAGGCTATTTCCGGTTCCGCAAAAAGGAGAACTGACCATGGCAAGGAAAGATTCGAATAACCAGAAAAAGTCCATGAGCGCCATGTTCCGCGGGCGGGCGATCTTCAAGCCGCTGAACACCGGGCGCATCGACGAGCGCGTCGCCTGCGTGCGCGAGTGGGTGGCGAACATCTTTTTCTATACCAAAAACGGCGTCACCATCATGATCGACGCGGGCTACAACTACGCCCGGCTGCAGGAGAAAATGCAGTGGCTCGACATCGATCCGGCGAGCATCAACCACATTCTGATCACCCACCAGGACACCGACCACGTGGGCGCCCTGGAGGAGGACAGCGAGCGGCTGTTTCAAAACGCGACGGTCTATATCGGTGAGATCGAAAACCGCTATCTGACCGGCGAGACGCGGCGGAAGGTGATTCACGGCCTGTACAAGCTGCCGATGGTCAAAATGGACAACCGGAAGGTGCTGCTGTGCGACGGCGAGATTTTCAACATCGGCGATATCAAGATCGAATGCATCCTGGTCCCTGGCCATACCTGGGGACACATGGTCTATCTGATCGACGACGAATACCTCTTTACCGGGGACACGATCTGGTTCGGCGTGGACGGCGGCTACAGCTTCATCAGCACGCTGGCGGAGGACAACAAGCTGGCGGTCCGCTCCCTGGAAAGACTGGAGAAAAACATTCGGGCGAGAGAAGGCCGGATTGCGGTGATCACCGGGCACACCGGCTGGACAGACGATCTGGACTTCGCCTTTGCCCACAGGGCAGAGATTTGCAAGCCCTTTACCAGACGCTACACCGACCCGGAGGCCCCTTACGACGGCTATGAGGAAGCAGACGACACGGAGGAAAGGGCGCGGAGCGTGCCGCTTTCCAAAAAGAAACAGAGCGGGGGAGGCGCGATATGACAAGAAAAGAGCAGATCCGAAATGCCTACAAGCTTAGTGGCGGAGTTTCCTCCTTCTATGACGGCATGATGACCTATTCCACGCTGCCCGGCAAAGCGATCTGCCAGATCGTGTGGAACATGGACGGAGAGAAAAACCTCCGTTATCTCGAGCGCGCCCTGTCCGGCGTACCGGAGGATTTTTCCGGAAAGCTGCTGGAGGTGCCGGTGGGCACCGGCGTGCTGACCATGCCGGTATACCGGGAGCTGCCCGAGGCGGAGATTACCTGTCTCGATTATTCCCCCAATATGATGGCAGCGGCGCAGGAGCGCGCGAAAAAGGCAGGGATCGGGAACGTGCGCTTTGTGCAGGGGGACGTGGGCGCACTGCCGTTTGAAGATGAGAGCTTCGACATTGTGCTCTCCCTCAACGGTTTTCACGCCTTCCCGGATAAGGAGGCGGCCTACCGGGAGACCTTCCGTGTGCTGAAACGCGGCGGGACCTTCTGCGGCTGTTTTTATGTACAGGGAGGCTGCAATCGGACCGACTGGTTCATCCGGCATCTCTACCAGCCCAAGGGCTTTTTCACGCCGCCTTATGAGACGGAGACGAGTCTGCGGCAGCGGCTATCTGCGCTATACAGCACGGTGAACGTGACGAGCGTGGAAGGCATCGGCTGCTTCCGCTGCGTCAAGGGATAAGAACGGAATGGAGGACGAATATGCAAAAACCTGACTATAAAAACTGGGTGCCGAAGAGCATGGTGATCGGTCTCGGCGCGGCGACTGCCGCTTCCGCGAGCCTGTCCCTGCTTTTTGGCACGTCGGATCGTATCTTGAAGGGCAAGCCGCGGCAGATCGCCGCCGCTGCCTTCGGCGCAGCTACCCCGGTGCTGCTGTTTTACACCGCCTGGATGGGCGCCCTGCACAGAGCCTTCGACTATAAGGGAAAACGCAAACTGGCCAAGACCATCATCGAGGGGACCGCGGACTTCGTGATGCTCCCCGACGGCGGCACGGGGCTGGACGTGGGCTGCGGCAGCGGGGCGCTGACCATCGCCGCGGCAAAGCGCAACCCGCGCGCGCAAATGGTCGGCTGCGACATCTGGAGCGGCGCGTACAAAGCAGTCTTTACGAAAAAGCGCTGCGAGGAAAACGCCGCGGCCGAGGACGTGAGCAACGTGCGCTTTACCGAGGGCAACGCCGTGCATCTGCCTTTCCCCGACGAGAGCTTCGACGCTGTGACCAGCAACTATGTGTACCACAACATCGCCGGGCAGGATAAACAGAAGCTGCTTCTGGAAACGCTCCGGGTGCTGAAAAAGGGCGGCTGCTTTGCCATCCACGACCTCATGAGCAAAGCGCGCTACGGTGACATGGACGCCTTTGTGAAAAAACTGAAGGAAGAGGGCTATGAGGACGTGCGACTGATCGACACGACCGATGGGACCTTCATGGGTCATACGGAGGCGGCGCTGCTCGGCCTCGGCGGCTCCACGCTGCTGGTGGGGAGGAAATAAGTCATGACCTATCACATTGAAAAGAACAGCATCCAGGAGACTCTGATCATTCCGCTCTTCGGGCGGCTCATCTGCTCCGAGCATTACCCGGAGCTGTTTTCCGATCCATCGGCGAAGCGCATCTGCTCCATGCTGGACTATGACTTCTCCGAAAAGCGCAGGCTCATGGAGTCCCAGGCGGGACTCTTCGGCGCACTGGAGGTGGCCCAGCGGCAGTATGACCTCATGTGGGAGGTGCGGGATTACCTCAAAACCCACCCTGCTGCGGCGGTGGTCAACCTAGGTTGCGGGCTGGACGACACCTTTTCTCAGGTGGATAACGGCCGGTGCCTTGGCTATAACCTCGACATGCCGGACGTGATCGCCGTGCGGAACGAGCTGCTGCCCGCAGGCGAGCGGGAAGAAAACATCGGCATCGACCTGAACGACCATAGCTGGATGGATCGGATCGACGCGAGTGGCGGCGCGGTGTTCTTCGCCTCCGGCGTGTTTTACTATTTTGAGACGGAGGCGGTCAAGGCGCTGTTCCGGACGATGGCCGTGCGCTTTCCCGGCGCGGTGCTGGCCTTTGACTGCTGCAACCGGCGCGGCGCGAAGATGATGACCAAGACCTGGCTCAAGGGTGCCGGGATCCGGGACGTAAACGCGCTTTTCTCTCTGGACGATCCCGCGGTCCTGAAGCTCTGGAGCAAAGATTCTGCGTCCGTTTCGACGAAAAGCTACATGCGCGGCTACCGGGACATCTACCCTGAGGTGAAC
>CAMHER010000205.1 GCA_946184215.1 uncultured Clostridia bacterium
CCAGAGAGCGCATCCGCCAGATCGAAAACAAAGCCATCCGCAAGCTCCGCCACCCGAGCAGAGCGAAGAAAATCAAGGACTTCTACTGCTGAGTCCCGGTCAAATGGCCTGCAGGTGCATTCCGCTTGGATATGTGCCTGCGGCCTTGCTGTGTTCGGCTGCCGGGTCGATGCACATTGTCAGATCCGGTAGATTTATTGTGCGAGCAAGGTTGACAAGACGCGGGTCATGATGTTAGAATCTTTATATATATGTTTTCAGAAAGAAGGATCGCACCTTGAAACGAATCGTGGCAATGATCTGTGTCATGCTGCTTCTCTGCGGCTGCACCATGCATGGCGCAGAAAAGTGGACGGCGCCGACGGTACCGGCAATCTCGGTGCCGTCAACCGTGCTGCCTTTGCAGACACAGCCTGTCGCACGTCCTTCCACAGCGGCCCCGTCTACAGACGCGCCGGCGCTGCCGACCGATGCGCCGCCGGATGCCGCTCCGCCGGAGTCCACGCAGCCGGAGCGCGAGACAAGCCTGGCAGTTCCGGCCTGGACGGGCGAAAAACCGAAGATCTGCATCGACCCCGGACACTACGGCGGCGCAAACCAGATCACCGGCGAACAGAGCTGCGGCTACTCCGAGGGTGACTTTACGCTTCGTGTCGCGCTTCGCCTGCAGGAAATACTGATGGAAAAATATGGGATCGAAGCCTGTCTGACCCGCGCGACTGGGACCATCTCCCTGCACGGCTATACAAACGCTGAGCTCGACGGCGGGCATTTGGAGCTTCGGCCGGGCGTGGCTGCAGAACAGGACTGCGACTTTTTCTTCTCGATCCATACGAATGCCAACCTGCCCGACGCGAACGGTTATCCGCAGACGCTTCAGCCGATCGGGATCACGAAGACCGTCGTCCTGGCAAATCTGCTCTGCTGTGAAGATCCGAAGTGGCTGGCCGTCGCCAACGAGGTCGGCATGCGCGTCAGCGCGGTGAACGTGGAGATGGGATTTGCCGAGGACAGGCCCTTTCAATGCGGTGTGCCAGGGCAGATTCCGGAGTGGTCTGATGCGTGGAACGACAGTCTGACCCTGCCCGGCGCAGTCCTGTGCCGCCACGGATCCTCGGGGGATTACTACGGCGTCCTGCGCGGCGCGGCGAGCTATGGGATCCCGGGCGTAATCGTAGAACATGGCTTTCATACCGTGGCGCAGATGCGCAGCGCCGCGATGAACGGAGATCTGGCCGAACGCTGGGCGGAAGCTGACGCCGACGGAATTGCTGCCGGCCTCGGGATCCAGCCAATTAACGGAAAGGAGTCGAATGAACATGACTGAGTATTGCATCAAATGCGGGAATCCGCTGAAGGAGGGGGACGCCTTCTGCGTGAATTGCGGAACGCGTCGCCAGCAAACGGCAGCGCACGCCGGAAACCAAACGAACCGGTCCGATCCGCAGCGGCGCACGGTTCCTTCCGCCGGAATTCCGTCGGCTCCGCCGCAGGGCTGGGCCGGGCGGACCCAGACCACGCCGACAGCCGAGCCCCAGACGAAACGGGCCAAGCGGCCCGTCTGGATCCCTGCCATGATCGCGGCGCTTGTTCTGCTCCTTGTCGCCGGCGGCGTCTTTGCCTGGTTTGCCTTGAATTCAAACAAGATGACGGATGCCTATTGGCAATACCGCGCCGCCATTTCGGCAAGCGGAGACCCCGACCGGATTGCCCGCGCCGAAGCCCAGGCCACGCGCTGGGCGGATACCGGCCTGTTCTCAATCTCGGAGCGAGAGCAGATCCTGAGCGAGCTCAAGACCCTCGCGGAGTCCGCTGAGAACCCGGGAGACACACTGAAGGATCAAAAGGAGCGCCTTGCCAAATACCGCGCTGAGGCGGAGACCTATCCGGAAAGCGCCTGTGCCGGTCAGTATGCGGCGCTGCTCGCCGAGGTCGAGGAGGCGCTGGCGGCAGGCGATGCGGCAACCGCCGAGGAGCTCCTCCGGCTCTGCGATCAAGCCCTGCCCGCCCTGCGCAGCGGCGTTGCCTTTGCCATTGAGGGTGAAGATGCGGATCGCCGCGTTGTCCTCTCCGCCCCGGCGGAAACCGCTCTGCCGACGTCTGAGCCACAGACGGAACCTGCGACGACGACCGAGCCGCCGCAGCCCGCTGTGCCGATCAGCATCCGGGTCCAGCAGGTGGACGTCCACAACTACCCGGAGGTCACGCTGTTCCTGGAGATCGTAAACAAGCAGACCGGCGAGGTGCCGACTGATCTGGACCAGGCGATGTTTGTGATCAACAAGCAGGATGCGAACGGCAAATTTATCCGTCAGACCGTCACCGGCCTGCGCCAACTGAACGACCATGAGCCGCTCAGCGTCGTCATTGCCGCCGACGTAAGCGGCAGTATGTACGGCGCTCCGATCGAGGAGGCCAAGTCGGTCATGCGCTCCTTCCTGCAGTCCCTCCAGTACCACACCGGCGACGAGGTCGCGTTGGTTTCCTTCTCCACCGGCGTTCGCCTGGAGCGGGATTTCTGCGGCGACGCCAGTTTGCTGGCTTCCGACGTGGATCGCCTCTACACCGACAATATGACCAGTCTCTATGACGCGCTCTACGCCTCGGTTTGCAGTGCTGCGGCCCGAAGCGGCGCGCGCTGCGTCCTTGCCTTCACCGACGGAATGGACAATTACAGCAATTGCAGCGTTGACGATGTCATCGAGGTGGCGACCCGCTATAATGTGCCTGTATTCATCGTCGGCGTGGGCGACGTGGATACCGGCGCCCTGCAGAACATCTGCTCGGAGTCCGGCGGCAGATACTACGACGTGGAAGACATTCCAAGCATGAGCCAGCTCTACGAGACGATCTACCGGTACGAAAAGGATCTCTACCGCCTCAGCTTTGAAGACAGCACCGGCATGGCAGTCTCAGATGAATCGGAGATCGACCTGAGCTGTGACAGCACCGAATATGAGGGCTCGTGCAGCTATACCTATCAGCCCAGCGTGCTGCTGGACGTGGAGGATGCCAACTTATACACCTCCGGCCCGGAGTACGACGTTGCAATGTATATCAAATCCTTCGCCGAGGCCAGAACGAATTCAAGCATGAGCCCGATCGCCCCCTATATTCTCTATGACAGCAATTTCTACCGCGAACAGAAGAGGTTTATCGAGAACAACCCGGCCGGTTTGACCCTGGAGAGCTACGAGATCGTCTCCACCGATTACCGAAGCAGCGACGAGTGCGTCGTCACCACCCGAGAGACCTACTACGTGCAGGGCCGGACCACCCTTCAGCTTGTCGTCCAGCAGTGCAAGTACGTTGTGGGCAATTACGGCGGCGAATGGCTGATTACCGACTTTGACGAAAACGTCAAGGTTCTGCAAAAGATCAACCAGTGACGCAGTCGCATACTGCCTGCCGACGTTTTGTATACTTCACATTGACATTTGTGCATTTCGTGATATAATCATAAGGTATGA
>CAMHER010000206.1 GCA_946184215.1 uncultured Clostridia bacterium
ATGAGGCCGCTTCGCGGCAAATCAGGGTGGTACAGCGAATAGACCTTCGCCCCTGCAACAGGGGCGGAGGTATCTTTTTTTCTAACCGCCGATTTTGGGAGGATACAATGGAAAAGTATGGACTGAATCAATTGAGAGAAATGTTTTTGAGCTTCTTCGAGACGAAGGACCATCTTCGCCTGCCGAGCTTTTCGCTGGTTCCGCAGAACGATAAATCCGTTCTGCTGATCAACGCCGGCATGACCCCGATGAAGCCATGGTTCAAAGGAGAAGAGGAGCCGCCGCGCCGCCGTGTCTGCACCTGCCAGAAGTGCATCCGCACCGGCGATATCGACAATGTGGGTCACACAGCCCGCCACGGCACTTACTTTGAAATGCTGGGCAACTTCTCTTTCGGAGATTATTTTAAACATGAGGCCATTGCCTGGAGCTGGGAATTTCTTACCTCTCCGAAGTGGGTCGGCCTTGACCCTGACAGACTTTATCCCTCCGTTTATGTGGATGATGACGAGGCATGGAACATTTGGCACGATGAGATCGGCATCCCGGCCGAGCGGATTTTCCGTTTCGGCAAGGAGGACAACTTCTGGGAACATGGCTCCGGCCCGTGCGGCCCCTGCTCGGAGATCTACTATGACCGCGGCGAGGAGTATGGCTGCGGCAAGCCGGGCTGCACGGTCGGCTGTGACTGCGACCGCTACATGGAAGTATGGAACAACGTATTTTCGCAGTTTGACAACGACGGCCATAACAATTACACCGAGCTCAAGCAGAAGAATATTGATACCGGTATGGGCCTCGAGCGTCTCGCTGTTGTCTGCCAGGGTGTGAACTCACTTTTCGAAGTGGACACGGTCATGAATATCACAAACAAGGTCAGCGAACTGACTGGGGCCTATTACGGCAAGAGCGAAAAAATGGACGTTTCGCTTCGCGTTATCACCGATCATATCCGTTCGGCCACTTTCCTGATCAGTGACGGTGTGCTGCCCTCCAACGAGGGACGAGGCTATGTCCTGCGCCGTTTGCTGCGCCGGGCCGCTCGGCACGGAAAGCTGCTTGGCGTGAACGAGGCCTTTCTGTACAAAATCGTCTATACCGTTATCCATGAGAACGAATGCCAGTATCCGGAGCTTCGGGAGAAGCAGGATTATATCACAAAGGTGATCCGCACCGAAGAAGAAAGCTTTGACAAGACGATCGATGCCGGCATGAAGATTTTCTCCGATCTGCTTGCCGAGCATAAAGCCAAGGGTGAGAGCACCTTCTCCGGTGCCGATGCCTTCAAGCTGTATGACACCTATGGCTTCCCGATCGATCTGACGACGGAGATGTGCGCAGACGAAGGCATGGGTGTTGATACTGAGGAATTCAAGGAACTGATGCAGCAGCAGCGCGTCCGCGCCAGAGAAGCCCGCAAGGCGCTGGGAGACCTGGGCTGGGCAGGCGTTGAATTTGGCAAATCCGTGCCCGATACGGTTTTTGTCGGATACGAGCAGCAAAGCTGCGAGGCCAAAGTGCTTGCCATTGTATCGGACGGAGGGCTCTGCGACGAGATCAGCGAGGGCAGCGAGGCGATCGTCGTTCTCGACCGCACCTGTCTGTACGCCGAGATGGGCGGCCAGCTGGGCGACCATGGCAAGATCGAGGGTGAGGGCCTCTTCAAAGTCAATGACGTCCAGAAAAACAAGGGCGGCAAATTCATGCACTACGGTGTGTTGGAATCCGGCACCCTCAAAGTCGGTGACTGCGTAACAGCTTCTGTCTGTCAAAAGCGCCGCGCGGCCATCAGCCGCGCTCACAGCGCCACGCATCTGCTGCACAGCGCGCTGCGCGAGGTTCTGGGCGATCATGTCCACCAGGCCGGTTCACTTGTGGATCAGGATCTGCTGCGCTTTGACTTTACGCACTACGCCGCTATTACGCCGGAGGAGCTTCGCGCTGTCGAGAATGCCGTCAACGAGGCGGTATTGGCAGGATACCCGATCACGACGGAAGAAATGTCCGTTGACGATGCCAAAAAGAGCGGTGCGACCGCGCTGTTCGGTGAAAAATACGGCAGCAGTGTTCGTGTCGTCAGCATGGGTGATGTCAGCAAAGAGCTCTGCGGCGGCACGCATTTGAACAACACGGCAAAAGTTGGTTCTTTCCACATTCTGTCTGAGGGTTCCATCGCATCGGGTGTACGCCGTATCGAAGCCGTAACCGGCCTGAGAACGCTTGGGACATTGCGCGACACTATCGAGAAGATCGATAGTCTCTCGGCTCTGTACAAGACCGCGCCGGATACGCTCGTAGAAAGAGCACGCCAGCAGATGGACGAGCTGCGTGAGGCCAAGCGGGCGATCGAGCAGTTCAAAGCCAAAGAGTCAGCCGGCGGCGCTGAAAGCATGCTCGCTGCTGCAAAGAGCCTTGGCGGCCTTCACATTGTAACGGCAAAGAAAAAAGATCTTGACGCCAATGCCCTCCGTCAGATGGGCGACGTCCTCCGCGATAAAGATGCCGCGGTAGTTGCGCTGATCGCTTCCGTCTCCGGAGACAAGATCACGCTTCAGTGTGTCTGCGGCAAGGACGCGGTGGCCAAAGGCATCAGAGCAGGGGACATCATCAAGACGATCGCCCCAATCGTTTCCGGCCGCGGCGGCGGCAAGCCCGATTCCGCCATGGGCGGCGGCACGGATCTTGGGAAACTGGATGAGGCACTTGCTGCTGTCGAGAAATATGTATCTGAAAAAATCTGAAGGGAGCGAACAGCTATGTTGAACGATTGCCTTTTCTGCGCGATCCTTGCCGGAGAGATCCCCAGCACGAAAGTGTATGAGGACGAGTATGTTTTTGCCTTCCGCGATATCAATCCACAGGCCCCTGTGCATATTCTCGTCGTACCGAAAAAGCATATCGCCTGTGCGCTGGAAATTGACGAAGACAACTCTCTCTATGTTGCCAAATGCTTTGAGGCCATTGCCAAGATTGCCAGGGCGGAGGGCCTTGAGGACGGCTTCCGTGTTGTGAACAACTGCGGAGAAAATGGCGGGCAGAGCGTGATGCATCTGCACTTCCACCTCATCGGCGGCGAAAAATTCGCCGAGAAAATCATCTGAAAATTGTAACGAGTACCGAACAGGATCCGCACAGTTCTTCTATGCGGATCCTGTGTGATATCAGGAGTGAATTATGCGAAAACTTGCGGTCGCCTCGTTTTCCTTTTCGGCAGCCATTTTTGCAGCCGTCTTCTTCCTGAATCGAAGCTCCGCCCTTTACGCCGCTGTTTTGTTTGCTTTCCTCGCCGCGGCTGTCTTGGGCATTCGGCTGAAAATCCTGCGGGGACTTGTGATCACGTTCTTTGCGGCAGCTGTCGGCTTTTTCAGCTTTGCCGCCCATTATGATTTGACGGTCGAAAAGGCGCATGTCCTTTCTGGGATGGAAGGATCTGTGCGCTTCACTGTGATGCAGAC